>NZ_JBHXML010000042.1:11531-13159 GCF_042720345.1 Kitasatospora sp. NPDC058478
GGCGGGGCCCCGGGGCGGCGGGTGGGCCCGGGGGCGGGGGGGGCGGGGCGGCCGGGGGGGGGGGTGCCCCGCCCCCGCGGCCGCCCGGGCCTGGTCACTTGACCAGGCGGGACCAGTCGGCCGGCTGCCCCGGGTCCAGCGCGCGCAACTGGTCGAGCACCTTGGGGTCCTGGGCGTCCAGCCAGTCGGCGACCTGGCGGAAGGACACGCAGCGGACGCCCTCCCGGGTGCAGACGCTCTTCATCACGTCCTCGATGGCCTGCATGTAGATGCCGCCGTTCCAGCTCTCGAAGTGGTTCCCGATGAAGAGCGGGGCCCGGCTGCCGTTGTAGACCCGTTCGAAGCCGTTGAGGTAGCCGTTGCGGGTCTCCTTCTCCCACGCGTCGTACTTCTTCGGATCGCCCTTGGTGGTGTCCCCGGACTGGTTGGCGAGGAAGTTGAAGTCCATCGAGAGGACCTGGGCCGATTTGCCCGGGTAGGGCAGCAGTTGGAGCGGGAAGTTCCAGATCCCGTCCTTCTTGCCGGGCCAGACCTGGAACTCGCCCGGTGAGCTGGCGTCGTACCGGAAGCCGGCCGCCTTCTCGGCCGCGAGCAGGTTCTTCTGGCCCTCCAGGCAGGGGGCGCGGCCGCCGACCGCCTCCTTGGTGTAGTCGAAGGGCAGCGGCGGGAGGTTCTTGAAGCCGGTGTTGGTCTTCCAGTTGGTGACGAAGGAGATCGCCTGGTCGAGCTCGCTCTTCCACTCCTCGGTGCTCCAGTCGCCGCCGCCCTTGGAGCCGCAGAAGTGCCCGTTGAAGTGGGTGCCGATCTCGTTCCCGTCCTGCCAGGCCAGGCGCAGTTGCTCCAGGGTGTCCTTGATGTGGGCGTCGGTGGCGAAGTCGATGGCGGAGGCGCCGGCGTCGTGCTGCGGCGGGTGGTAGAGCGTGCGTTTGGACTTGGGCAGGGTGTAGATGCCGCTCAGGAAGAACGTCATCTGGGCGTTGTTCTCCGTGCCCAGCTTGCGGAAGCGCGAGAACTGTTCGTCGTCGCCCTCCAGCGCGCCGTCCCAGGAGAACACCACGAACTGCGGCGGCTTCTCACCGGGCTTCAGCTTCTCGGGCCGGGGTTGTCTGGGCTGCGGGCCGGTGTCGGAGGTGGAGCCGTCGCCGAGCACCTTGACCTGGCCGTCCCAGGTCGGCGTGGCGCTGGGGGTCGGGGTGGCACCGGGGCTGCTGGGGCTGTCGGAGGGTGTGCCGCTCGGGTCGGGTGTGCTCTCCGGCGCGGCGCCGGCGGTGGCCGGTCTGCCCTTCGAGTCGGGGCCTCCCGTGCCCAGGCCGAGGGCCACGACGACCCCCGTTGCCAGCAGGACAGCCACGCCACGAGCAGGCCGCACCGTTCCTCCGCTTCTCCGACCCGCCGTCAAATGCTGGTCAGATAGTCATACGTATGGTGCGAACATCAGAACACCTTGATCGACAATGTGTCGAGGCTTGCATGGGACGGGAGTTGGGAGATAGGTGTGCGACAGGAGGCCGGCCGCCGCGCCCTAGGGGTGGGCCGGCCCCCCGTCGGGGGGCGGCGCCGGGCCCCCGCGTGACCCCCACCGAGCCCGGGCGCCGCGGGACCACCCCCAGCGCCACCCCGGGCCCCGC
>NZ_JBHXML010000042.1:13169-87137 GCF_042720345.1 Kitasatospora sp. NPDC058478
CCCACTTTTATCTATTTTGTGGGGTGGGTGGGGGGGGGGGGGGTGGGGGTGTGGGGGGGGCCCCGGGCCGCCGCCCGCCCCCGGGGGGGGGGCGCCCGCCCTCCGGTCGGGCGGGCTCAGCGGCCCGCGTAGACGTCCTCGACGTAGCGGCGCTCGTCGATCAGGCCCTGGAGCCAGGCCTGGGCCCGGCCTTCGTCGGCGCCGGGGGTCCGGCTCAGGTAGAGCTCGCGGAAGGCGGCGCGGACGCCCGGGGCCATCCGGGCGCCGTCGCCGCACACGTAGACCTCGGCGCCGGCGGCGAGCAGGCTCCAGACCTCTGAGCCCTCGGCGGCGATGCGGTCCTGGACGAAGCGCCGGCCGTCGACGGGCTGTTCGCTGAAGACCGGGCGCATCGAGACGGCGCCGGCCTGCTCGGCGGCGAGCAGTTCGTCGCGGTGCAGGTAGTCGGCGTCGGGCGCGTCGCAGCCGAAGTAGAGCAGGGCCGGGGCGAGTTCGGCGCCCCTGTCCCTCTCCGTGGCCTCGGCGGTGGCGGTGGCCTTGTCGGCGGTGGCGGCGAGCAGGGCGCGGCGGTCGGCGACCGCGCCGCGGAACGGCGCCAGGCCGGTGCCGGCCGCGATCATGATCACCGGGGCGCGGTGGCCGATCCGGAACGTCTCGCGGCACGGCTGGAGGCGCGCCAGCACGGTGTCCCCGACGGCCACCCGGTCGAGGTAGCCGGATCCGACGCCCCGGAAGGAGCCCCGGCCGGAGCGGGCCGGGGCGTCGAGCACGGAGACCATCAGGTCCACGTGGCGCGGGGCGCTGGTCGGCGAGGTGGAGATGGAGTACATCCGGGGTCGGATCGGCGGCAGCAGTTCCAGCAGCACCGGCCAGGTCAGGACCTCCCGCAGGGCCGGGTGGTCCTCGACCAGGTCCAGCAGCGTCCGCGGGTCGTCCTCGGGCAGCGCCCGCAGCGCGGCCCGCTCGGGCGGGCAGGGGTTGAGGTCGGCCAGCGTCGCGCGCTGGGCGGCGCTCGGGCGGTCCTGCAACTCGACGTGGTGGGTGAGCAGTTCGCGGACCGTCAGCGGCCGGTCCACGGCGAGGATGGTGCGCCGGTTCGCCACGATGCCGAGCAGGGTGTCCGGGTCGGCGCCGAACACCTTGGCGGCGCGCTCGACCAGGGCCGGGTCGTTGGCCGGCAGCACCGAGACGTGGTCCGCGGTGCGGTAGTCGACGCCCTCCGGCAGGGCCAGCCGGACCAGGCGCTTGACCCGGGGGTAGGCGGGGTCGGTGAGGCTGCCGACCGCCGTGACGGTCAGCCCGATCACGCGGCGCTTCGCGGCCAGGGCGTCCAGCGGGCCGCCGGCCAGCTCGGTCACGGTGTACGTCTCCAGGGCGGCGGCCTCGGCGGGCGCGGTGCCGGTGCCGGGGGCGGGGGCGACGACGGGTGCAGCGGCGTCGCCGTACCGCTCCAGCAGGGCCCGGCTCAGCGCCGTGGTGAACTCCGCCACCTTCCCGGCCAGATCGCCGGAGGCGTCGGCCGCGCCCCGGGCGAGCAGCCGGGTGCCGCCGAGGGCGGCGAGGCCCTCGTCGATCAGCGTCGGCACGCGCTGGTACGTGGCGGCGTACGTCCGGTCGCCGATGCCGAGCACCGCGTACCGGACGTCCTTCGCGAACCCGGCGGTGCTCGCGGCGCCCTCGCCGCCCTCGGCCTGTTCGGCCTGTTCGGCCTGCTCGGTCGCCGTCCGGAGCCGGCGGACGAACTCCGCCGCGTCGTCCGTCGGCTGGCCGTTGTACGAGGCGGCGGTGATCACCACCGGCCGGTCGGTGGGCAGCCCGTCCGCGTAGGCGTCCAGCGGGGCGACGGCGGTGTCGCAGCCGAGCGCGGCCGCCGCGTCGGCCAGCTGCCGGGTGAACTCGCGGCAGGCGCCGTAGTTGGAGCCGTGCAGGAGCAGCAGACCGGTGCCCTGGCGGACCCGCCCGGGCAGGTCGGCGGCGCGGACGGGCGCGTCCGCCACCGCCGGGGGCGTGGGCGTGCGCGGGGCGAGGGCGAGGGTGAAGTCGTCGGGCTTGATGGTGAGCGTCTGCTTGATGGTCAGCTGGTAGTCGGCGTGGTCGATCAGCCGGTAGCGGTGGACCAGCATGCCGAGCAGCATGGTCGCCTCGTGCAGCGCGAACTGCCGCCCGATGCAGGCGCGTTCACCGGTGCCGAAGGGCTTGAAGGCGTGCGGTGAGCGGGCCGCCTCCGGCTCGGGGTCGAAGCGGGAGGGGTCGAACAGCTCCGGGTTGTCGCCCCAGACGGGGTCGCGGTGCAGCATCATCGTGGCCACCAGGACCGGCTCCCCGGCGCGGACCGGGATCCGGCCGCCGAGCAGGGTGTCCGCGCGGGCCTCGCGGCTGAACGCGGGGGCCGTCGGCCACAGCCGCAGCGCCTCGTTGAGCACCTGCCGGGTGTACCGGAGCCGGCCGATGTCCTCGTACGAGGGCTCCGGATCGGCCTGGTCGCCCCAGAGCGCGTCCACCTCGCGCTGGACCTCGCGGAGTACGGCGGGGTGCTTGACGAGGTAGTACAGCGCGAAGGAGAGCGCGCCCGAGGTGGTCTCGTGGCCGGCGATCAGGAAGGTGATCACCTGGTTGCGGATGTTCTCGGCGTCCAGTCTGCTGCCGTCGGCGGGGTGCACGGCGTCGAGCATCAGGCCCAGCAGGTCCTCGGCCGGGCCCTGTTCGGGGCTGCCGGCGCGGGCGGCGATCACCTCGTCCACCACCGAGGCCAGGTACCGGGCGTCGCCCCGGGCGGCCTGGTCGGGCTCGCTGTGGTCGAGTTCCGGGTCGCGCAGGAGCTTGTTCATCGCCCAGTTCAGGGAGCGGACCATCGCCTCGACGAAGGGGTGCGGCTCCTCCCGGTCGAAGGAGCCGAAGTCGAAGCCGAAACCGGCCAGCCCGATGGTGTCCAGGGTCATCCGGGTCATGTCGCCGGGCACGTCCACGACCAGCCCGGCGGCCGACCGGCCGTCCCAGGACTCGATCAGGCGGCGGGCCACCCGCAGCATCACGGGGTGGTAGGTGCGCATCGAGCCGAGCGCGAAGGCGGGCATCAGGATGTCGTGCGCCCTGGCCCAGTTCGGCTCCGCGTTGTACGCCGTGAACAGGCCGTCCCCGGTGAACTCGCGGACGTTCTCCAGGGCCGGTCCGATCGACTTGGTGAACCGCTCCTCGTCGGCCAGCTCCTCGACCAGGTCCAGGCCACTGACGATCAGGGTGTCCCGCCCGTGCAGGCGCTGGACGAAGGCCGGGGCGTGCCGCCGGGCCAGCTCCATGGTGCGCAGCAGGGGGGCGGCGATCGGCGGCGCCGACGAGATGTCGACCAGCGGCACCCCGGCGGGGCTCTGCCGGGGCACCAGGGTCCCGGGCGGGAGCCCGGCCCCGGCCGGATTCGCAGCCTCGGCTGCCGCCGGGGTCATCGTCTCGGTCATGGGTTGTCGCCTTCCGTGGCAGGAGAAACCTCGTCGTCCTCCACTCTCGCCCGATCAGGGCGGGAACCCGGGCCCGAGGACTACATGTTTGTGCAGTAGCGGCGGGCGCGGAAGACTTGTCAACGGACCGTCAGGTCTGCTGCACGCGCAAGTTGTACACGGGAGGGGCCGGGCATGAGACTGACCGACTGCGAGTCGACGGCGGAGAGCTGGCAGGACCTCGCCGTCATCTGGCGCAACCGGACGCTGCGGTTGCTCGACCACGTGCCGGTGGCGCTGGCGGTGTGCGAGTTCAGCGGCCGGATCATGATCGTCAACCGGGCGATGGCCGCCGAATTCGGCCTGTTGCCCGGGCAGTTGCGCAACCGGAAGATCCTGGAGTTCTTCACCCTCCGGGACAGCGCCACCATACCGGCGCTCGCCGAGGCCGTCCGCCTGCACCGCCGCTCGCAGTACCCGGCGCCGGTCTCCTGGTCGGCCGCCGACGGCACCGAGCGGAGTGGCGAGATGACCGTCGCCCTGGTCGGCGACACCCCGGAGGACGCCCCGAACCTGCTGCTCTCGCTGCCGGTCCGCACCGGGCCCGCCGGCCCGCCGGCCGCCCCCCGCCCCGAGGTGAGCCCGATCGAGGCCCGGATCCTCGCCGCCGCCGCCCGCGGCGCCACCACCGCCCAGATCGGCCGGGAGATCGGCCTCACCCCGGACGGCGTCAACTACCACCTCGCCCGGCTCACCCGCCGCTGGCGGCTGCCCAACCGCACCGCACTGGTCGCCCGCGCCTACGCCACCGGCGTCCTGGCCCCCGGCGCCTGGCCACCGGAGCCGGCCCCCCGACCATGACGGGGGCGGCTCGCGGGGGAGGCCAGCAGGCTGGGCTGCGCGGGCTGGGTTGCACGGGGCTGGGCCGTTCGGTGATTTAGTTATATGCTCACAATGATTTCAACAATACAAATACTTGTGGAGCCCCCACCATGCCGGACGCCGCCCCACGACGGCCCTGGCTCGTGCTCGCCATCTGCTGCATGAGCCTGCTGATCGTCAGCCTCGACAACACGATCCTGAACGTCGCCCTGCCCGCCATCCAGCGCGACCTGCACACCTCGGTGTCCGGGCTGCAATGGACGGTCGACGCCTACACGCTGGTGCTGGCCAGCCTGTTGATGCTCTCCGGCTCCACCGCCGACCGGGTGGGCCGCCGCCGGGTCTTCCAGATCGGACTGGTGGTCTTCACCGCGGCGTCGCTGCTGTGCAGCCTGGCCCCCGGGCTCGGCTGGCTCGTCGTCGCACGGATGCTCCAGGCGGTGGGCGGATCGATGCTGAACCCCGTCGCCATGTCGATCATCAGCAACACCTTCACCGACTCCCGGCAGCGTGCCCGCGCCATCGGCGTGTGGAGCGGCGTCGTGGGCATCAGCATGGCCGCCGGACCGATCGTCGGCGGCGCCCTGGTCGAGTCGGCCGGCTGGCGGGCCGTCTTCTGGATCAACGTGCCGATCGGCCTGGCCGCGCTGTTCCTGACCCGCAGGTACGTGCCGGAATCACGGGCGCCGCGGCCCCGCCGGGTCGATCCGGTCGGCCAGGTGCTCGTCATCGTCCTGCTCACCGCGCTCACGTACGCGATCATCGAGTCGCCGGAGCGCGGCTGGACCTCGCCGCTCGTCGTCGGCTGCGCGGCGGCGGCGCTGGGCGCGCTGCTGGGCCTGCTGTGGTACGAGCCCAGGCGCGCCGACCCGCTGATCGAGCTGCGGTTCTTCCGGTCCGCGCCGTTCGCGGGCGCCACCGTGATCGCGGTCGCCGCCTTCGCCTCCCTGGGCGGGTTCCTGTTCGTCAGCTCCCTCTACCTGCAGAACGTGCGCGGGCTCACCCCGCTGCACGCCGGGCTGTTCATGCTGCCGATGGCGGTGACGGCGCTGCTGACCGCACCGGTGTCCGGCCGCATGGTCGCCTCCCGGGGGCCGCGCATCCCCCTGCTCCTCGCCGGGGCGGCCCTGTGCGCGAGCGCCGTGCTCCAGGCGCTCACCTACTCCGAGCACCTTCCGACGGCCGTGCTGGTCGTCGCGTACCTGCTCTTCGGCACCGGCTTCGGCCTGGTCAACGCGCCCATCACCAACACCGCCGTTTCGGGCATGCCCCGTTCGCAGGCCGGTGTCGCGGCCGCGGTGGCCTCCACCAGCCGGCAGATCGGCCAGTCCCTCGGCGTGGCCGTCGTCGGCGCCCTGATGGCGGGCGGCGCGTACGCGCACACGGCGGCCTTCACCGACGCCGGGCGGACGGCGTGGTGGATCATCGCAGGTTGCGGCGCTGTCGTGCTGGTCACGGGTACGCTCACTTCCGGCCGCTGGGCCCGGGAGACGGCCCTGCGCACGGCGGAGCGGCTCGCCGCCGAGGAGACGCCTGAGACGCCGGAGGCGCCGGGGACGAGGGAGACGAAGGAGACGGTGAACACCTGATGGACCGCCCGCACACCGGCGAGCACCACGAGGGGGACGAGGCCGCCACCAGCACGGCGACCAGGGTCTGGCAGGGGCTGAACGCGCTCGTCCTGGAGCGCTACGACCGCCGCAAGACCGTCGCCGAAGCCCTCGGCATGAGCTTCAGTCGGGTCAGGGCGCTGCGCCGCCTCGGCGCCGACCCGATCACCCTGCGGGACCTGGCCGAGCGGCTGGGCAGTGACCCGCCCTACACCACCGTCATCGTCGACGACCTGGTGCGGCGCGGCCTCGCCGAACGCGTCACCAATCCCGCCGATCGCCGGTCCAAGCTGGTCCATCTGACCGAGGAGGGCCAGGCGAAGGCCGCCCTCGCCGCCAGGATCCTCACCACCCCGCCCGACGACCTGCTCGCCCTGCCCCCGGAGGACATCCAGGCGCTCGACCGCGTCCTGGCGAAGCTCCTGGACTGAACCCCCCGGGGCGGGTGCCGTCATGGCCGCCGACGGGCTGTGAGGCCAGCGTGAAGGTCGTGGGTGGGGCCGGTGATCGGCCGTTGATCGGGCGTAGACGGCAAGCCTGCAGCATCTGGAACCGGAGGGGACCGGTTCGGAGGCCACAGCCTGACCACCGGGACCCACGCGGTCGGACCACGGACCGCGCGGGTGCCCAGCGCTGATGCCGCCACCGGTCCCGACCCCCATCAGGAGTCCGGACCACGAAGGGCAGACGAGGCATGGACGGCGGGCAGTGGGTGCAAGCGGTGAGGCCGGCGGCGGGCTTCGGCGAGCAGTTGAGGGTACGGCGCGAGCGGATCGGCCTGACCCAACAGTGCCTGGCCGATCACGCCACCCTGAGCGTGCGGGCGATCCGGGACATGGAGAGCGGCCGAGTCAGAAGGCCGCGGAACGAGACCGTCCGGCTGCTGGCGGACGCGCTGCGGCTGGAGGGCCGCAGCCGGACGGACTTCGAGGAGGCCGCCCGTCGGCACCCGCTCGCCGATGAGCCGGCGGCCGTGGCGCCGGTCGCCCCGCCGGTGGCGCGCGGGGCCATCGTCGGCCGGGAGATGGAGGCCGAGGTGCTGTCCGACGCCTTCGCCGTGCACGGGGACCGGCTGGTCTCGCTGGTGGGGCTCGGCGGGGTCGGCAAGACCCGGCTCGCCCTGGAGGTGGCCCGCCGCCTGCACCTGGCCGCCTGCTGGTCGGTGCGCTGGGTGGACTGCGCCGGCGACCCGGCCCCCTGGCACGGCCGGATGGACGACATCGTCCGGGACATCGGCGACCGGCCCGCCCTGCTGGTGCTGGACGGCGCCGACGGCGGGGTGGACGCCGGCCGGCTGGACGGGCTGTTCCACCACTGCCCCGGGCTGCGGGTGCTGATCACCGCCCGGGAGGCCTGGCCGCTGCCCGGCGGGCAGGTCGTCCCGCTCGCGCCGCTGCCCGTACCGGCCCCCGAACTCGACGCCGAACCGGAGGCGCTGGCGCAGATCGGCGCCGTCCGGCTGCTGCTCTCGCACCTGCGCCGGCTGCGCCCCGGCTACACCCTGGAGCGCTCCGAGGCCCCCGCCGTGGCCGCGCTCTGCCGCCACCTGGACGGCCTGCCGGGGGCGTTGGAGCGCGCGGCGGGGTGGACGCTGGTGCAGTCCACCGCCCAGCTGCTGGCCCGGCTGTCGGCCGGCCCGTTCACGCTGGCGGCACCGCCGGTGGTGTACGGCACGCGCGGTGACGTCCGGGACGAGGTGGAGCCGGCGATCCAGCGGTTGACGGAGCGCCAGCGGGCCCTGCTGGACGTGCTCGTGGACGAGCCCGGCGACTGGTCGGGGGAGGACGCGGTGGTCCGCAGCGGCTGGGCGCCGCAGACCTGCCTGGCGACGGTGCACGAACTGCTGTCGCGCGGGCTGATCCGCAGCGTGCCCGCCCGCGACGGGGTGCGCTTCACGGTGCTCAACGTGTGCCGCCGCCTCCTCCAGGAGGAGCCCGGGCACCGGTTCGCGCCGGCCGGGGACGTCCAGCTGCTCGCCGTCGCGGGCTGACCACACGGCGGCCGGCCGGGTGTCGATACTGCCGCATCTTGCCCGCATCTTGCCGCACGAGCTGCCGGTCGCCGGGCCCGATCGTTCCTAGCGTTCTCCGCAGGGCTGGACCGTCGCGGAATACGCGCCGGAATTCCCGGGCCGCCGGCTGGGGCGTCGGCGGAATTCCATCGAGGATCGCTACCGACGAGGGCTGGATTGTGGAGCACAGAAATGCTGGAGAGAGAAGACTGGACGTCGTCGTGACGACGACGGCCTCGGATTCGCACACCTGGAACCTGGTGTTCCTGCAACTGCTGCTGGAGGAAATGGGCCACCGGGTGACGAACCTGGGCGCGTGCGTCCCCGACGCCCTGCTGCTCTCCGAATGCCGCCGGATCGAACCGGACCTGATCGTGGTCAGCAGCGTCAACGGGCACGGCTACCAGGAAGGACTGCGGGTGATCCCGGCCCTGCGCGCCTGCCCGGAACTGCGGCGCACCCCGACGGTCATCGGCGGCAAGCTCGGCATCGCCGGAACCGACGACCCCGACCGCGAGCGCACGCTGCTCGCGGCCGGCTTCGACCGGGTCTTCGAGGAGGACTCCGCGGTGGCCGGGTTCCGCGAGTTCGTCGACGGGCTGCACTCCCGGGTCCTGCTGTGACGAGCTTCGGCGCGTTCGTGGCGCAGGCCGCGGAGGCCGGCGCACTGGTGGTCCAGCCCCGGATGGGGATGGCGCAGGCGGCCCGGATGCGGGAGGGCCTGCTCGCCACCCGGGCGGCGGCCGCCGTCACCGTCGGCACCATCACCCTGGACAGCTACACCCGCACCGGCGACCTCGACGCCGCGCGGCGGGCCCTGGCCGCCGGGGCCGGCCTCAACGGCTACCCGATCGCCACCCACCCGGTCGACGTCACCCGGGCGGTCCTGGCCGGGGTGGCGGACGCGGGCTTCCCGGTACAGGTCCGGCACGGCTCGGCCGCGCCGGAGCACATCATCGGGGCGCTGCTGGCGGCCGGCCTGGACGCCACCGAGGGCGGACCGGTCTCCTACTGCCTGCCGTACGGCCGCACCCCGCTGCACGAGGCGGTGGCCCGCTGGCAGCGCAGCTGCGAACTGCTGTCGTCCATGCGGGAGTTCGGTGCGGATCCGCACCTGGAGACCTTCGGCGGCTGCATGATGGGCCAGCTCTGCCCGCCCTCGCTGCTGATCGCCATCAGCGTCCTGGAGGCGCTGTTCTTCCGTCAGCACGGGCTGCGCAGCATCTCGCTCAGCTACGCCCAGCAGGCCAACGCCCGCCAGGACGAGGAGGCGCTGGCCGCGCTCGGCCGGATCGCGGGCGAACTGCTCGCGGACGTCGGCCACCACCTCGTGGTGTACGCGTACATGGGCGTGTACCCGCGCTCGCCCGGCGGCGCCCGGCTGCTGCTGGAGGACGCCGCGCGGCTCGCGGTGCGCGGCGGCGCCGCCCGGCTGATCGTCAAGACCACGGCCGAGGCGCACCGCATCCCGACCGTCGCCGAGAACGTCCGGGCGCTGGAGACCGCCGCCGCGGCCGCCACGGCGGAACGCGCCCGCCCCCGGCCCGCCGCCCCGCCGGACACCGGGATCGAGGCCGAGGCCAGGGCGCTGATCGGTGCGGTGCTCGACCTGGACGCCGACCTCGGGCGGGCCCTGGTGCGGGCGTTCGCGGCCGGCTACCTGGACGTGCCGTACTGCCTGCACCCCGACAACGCCGGGCGGACGCGCAGCTCGCTCGGCCCGGACGGACGGCTGCTGTGGTCCGCCGTCGGCTCGATGCCGATCGCCGGGCTCGCCGAGGGTGGCCGCGCGCCGATCCTCGGCTCGGCCGGGCTGCTGGCCGCGCTCTCCCAGGTCCAGCAGCGCTACGACGACCGGGCCGGGCGCTCGCCCGCACCCGCACTGCGGGGGCTGCCCGCCGCGCGGTGAGACGCCCGGTGAGGCGCCCGCTGAAACGCCCGGTGAGACGTCCGGTGAAACGCCCGCTGAGAAACCACGCTTCACGCTTCACGCTTCACGCTCCACGAGAGAACGAGAGAAGAGGACCCCGACCATGCCCGACACCACGCCCCTGCCGCCGACCGACCCGGGCCGGCACCTGACCGCGCCGGCCACCCGCAGCGCGCTCCGGATCCAGCAGCACCTGCTCACCGCGGCCCGCGAGTTCCTGCGCGGCCGGGGCTTCACCGAACTGCTGCCGCCGATCATCGGCCCGGTCACCGATCCCGGTGCGCGCGGCTCCAAGCAGGTGGACATCGACTTCTACGGCCACCGCTACAAGCTGATGACCAGCGCGATCCTGTACAAGCAGGCCTCGCTGCTCGCCTTCGACAAGATCTTCTGCATCGCCCCGAACGTCCGCCTGGAACCGCTGGAGACCGCCGGGACGAACCGGCACCTCGCCGAGTTCCACCAGTTGGACGTGGAGGTCGCCGGGGCGAGCCGGGACGACGTCGTCCAGCTGGCCGAGGACCTGGTGGTGCACATGGTCGACAGCACCGTCCGCGCGCTGCCCAAGGAGTTCGCCGAACTCGGCCGGGACCCGCAGGCCTTCGCCGAACTGCTGCAGGGCTCCTTCGGCCGCATCCGGCACGCGGAGGCGGTCGCCGAACTCCAGGGCATCGGGCACCCGCAGAGCCCCGAGGCCGAACTCGACTGGGAGGGCGAGGCGTTGCTGTCGGCCCGGCGGGACCGGCCGTTCTTCGTCACCGACTACCCGAAGGGCTCGCGCGGCTTCTACGACCGCGAGCACCCCGACGACCCGGGCCTGCTGCGCAACTTCGACCTGCTGGCGCCCGAGGGCTACGGCGAACTGTGCAGCGGCAGCCAGCGCACCAACGACTACGCGGAGATCGTCACCCGGATGCGGGAGACCGGCGAGAACCCGCAGAAGTACCGCTGGTACCTGGACCTGGTGCGCGAGGGCGTGCCGGCCAGCGCGGGCTTCGGCATCGGGGTCGAGCGGCTCACCCGGTACGTCGCCGGGCTGGACGCCGTCTGGCAGGCCAGCGCCTTCCCGAAGATCGCCGGGGTGGTGTCCCCGTGAGCGACCTCAGCGCGCCGGGATTCCCGGAGGAGGAGGTCCGGCACCGGGCCCGCGCCGGGGCGGCCGCCGCCTTCCCGCCCGCCGAGGAGTACGGACACGTGCTGTTCGGCGCCGGCCACCCGGGCGCGGCGGACCGGGCGGCGCCGCCGGACGCCCTGGACGCGCTGCGGATCGTCCCGCCGCTGTTCCTGCCGCAGCGGCTGGCCAAGCTGATCGACCTCGGCCGCGAGCCCGACTACCGGGACGTCGAACTCGCCACCGCCATCGGCGGGTTCGCCTCCGCGCTGCCGGTGTACGTCTCCGCGACCGGCTCCACCCGGGCCGCCGGCGGTGACCTCGGGCTGGCGCTGAGCCGGCAGGCCGGGGCACTCGGCATCCCGATGGTGATCGGCGAGAACGTGGTGCCGGTCAACGGCTACGGCCGGCTCGGCGAGGCGGCCGACCGTACGCTGCTCGGCCGGCTGCGCGCCTACACCGAGGAACTTCCGGAAGGCCTCGGCGGCGTGGCCGTCCAGCAGAGCACCGAGGACGCCGACGCCGAGGTGTGGAACCTCGTCCACAGCGACCCGGCCGCCCTGCCGCTGCTGGAATCCGGGCGGCTGGCCTTCGAGTTGAAGGTCGGCCAGGGCGCCAAACCGGGCCTGGGCGGCATGACGGTGCTGGAGGCCGAGGCCGCCGCCGCGCTGGGCGACCGCTTCGGGCTGGACCCGTTGTTCGGCGACGGGCGGGTGCTGCGCGCCGCCACCCCGGGCACCTTCACCGCGGAGATCCTGCGCCAGCAGATCCGGCTGATGCGCAACAACTACCCGCGGGTGCGGATCTGGGTGAAGCTCTACCCCGGCCGGGACGTGGCCGAGGCCGCCCGGGTGGCGCACGAGGCCGGGGCGGACGCCGTCGTGGTGGACGGCGCCGAAGGCGGAACCGGCTGGGCGCCCGGGGTGTTCCTGCCGCACGTCGGACTGCCGCTCGCGGAGTGCCTGCGCCGGCTGGCGGTCGCGCCGCCGCCCTCGCTGCTGGTCTCCGGGCGGATCTGGGAAGGCGCCAGGGCGGTCAAGAGCCTGGCCTCGGGGGCCCGTGCGGTGGGCCTCGGGCGGGCGGCGCTGATCGCCGTGGCGGAGGACCGGGAATCCGGGCTCCGCCGTTTCGTGGACTGTCTGGCGCTGGAACTCCGACTGCTGATCAGCGCGCTCGGAAAGTACGCTCCGCAGGCCCTGGACCGGGAGGACGTCTGGTCCCCCGAGGAATGCGGAATCACCGCCGGCCGGTAGCCCCGGCCTGCCCGGGTCGATTCCTGCGGCATGTCCGGAAAGCGGCAGCGGAAAACTGCCGATTTCCTTCCTCCTTTCCTGCCGATAGGGCCGTCGAATTCCCCCTATCGTCGAACTCGTCGCCGATTCATCTCACTTCTGGGGCTGGATGATGTCCTCTCGCGGTTTTCCTACTGAGAATGCTGCGCCCGAAAGCACGGCGCCCGAAATCACGGTGCCTGAAATAACGGTGTCCGCTTTCGAGCCGCCCGCTTTCGAGCCGTTCGCCTCCGCCGTCCGCCGCTTTCCGGAGCGGCCGGCCGTCCGCACCGGCGGCCGGACCGTCAGCTACCGGGAGCTGGACGGCCTGACCGCCGCGCTCGCCGCCCGGCTCGCCCCCGGGGGGACGGTCGCCGTCACCGGCCGTGACCGGCTGGACCACGTGGTCGTGCTGCTGGCGGTCCTGCGGGCCGGCGCCACCTACCTGCCGCTGGACCGGGAGGCCCCGGAGGAGCGCAACCGCTGGATCACCGAGGACGCCGGGGCCTCCCTCGCCCTCGGCGGCAAGGAGCTCACCGAGCTCGGCGACGGTGCCGCAGCGGGTGCCGGTGCGGGCTACGTCATCTACACCTCCGGCACCACCGGCCGCCCGAAGGGCGTGCACGTCCCGCTCGCCGCGCTCACCGGCCACCTGGCCGCCGCCGTCCGGACCTTCGGCCTGACCGAGCAGGACGTGGTGCTGCAGTTCGCCCGTCCGACGGTGGACGTGGCCGTGGAGCAGGTCCTCGGCGCGCTGTCCGCCGGGGCCTGCCTGGTCCTCCCGGAGCACCAACTCCTCTCCCCGGCCGAACTGCTGGACCTGCTGGACGCCGAGGGCGTCACCGTCGCCAACCTGGCCGCCGGCTACTTCCAGGACGTGGTGGCGGCCCTGGGCGGCCGGGTGCCGCGCACCCTGCGGCTGATGATCTCGGGCAGCGACAAGCTGGAGCCCGCCACCGCGGCCGCCTGGTGGGCCGCGACCGGGGTGCCGCTGCTGAACGCGTACGGACCGACCGAGACCGTGGTCACCGCCACCACCCACCGGCTCGCGGGCGAGCAGCCCGAGGCGGGTGTGCCGATCGGGACCGCGCTCGGCGGGCGGCGGCTCTACGTGCTCGACGAGCGGCTGCGTCCGGTGCCGCCCGGCACGGCCGGCGAACTGTACGTCGGCGGGCCGCTGCTGGCCTCCGGCTACCTCGGCCGCCCGGGCCTGACCGCCGACCGCTTCGTCGCGGACCCGTTCGTGGCCCCGCTCGCGGACCCGGGCGGGGCGGCGCCCGCAGCGCCGAGCGGCGCTCCCGGCGCGCGGATGTACCGCACCGGCGACGTGGTGCGCCGCACGACCGAGGACGGCCCGCTGGAGTTCGTCGGCCGCAGCGACCATCAGGTGAAGGTCCGCGGCTTCCGGGTCGAGCCGGGCGAGATCGAGCAGGTGCTGGCCGGGTACCCGGGCGTCACCGGCTGTGTGGTGGTGGCGCGCGAGGGCCGGCTGGCCGGCTACCTGACCGGCGCCGCGCCGCAGTACGCCGAGGCGCGGGCTTGGCTGGCCGAGCGGCTGCCCGAGCACATGATCCCGGCGACGCTCACCGCGCTGGACGCCTTCCCGCTGACCGGCGGCGGCAAGGTGGACCGCCAGGCGCTGCCCGAGCCGCAGGCAGCCCCCGAGGGCCAGCCGACCGGCCGCCCGCCGCGCACGCCCGCCGAGCAGCTGATCGCGGCGGTCTGGGCGGACGTGCTAGGGGTGCCCGAGGTCGGGGCGGACGACAACTTCTTCCACCTGGGCGGCGATTCGCTGACGGCCGTGCGGGTGGTGGGTCGGGTCTTCGACGTCTTCGGCATGGTGTCCCCGTACACCATCTTCGACGCGCCGACGCTGGCGGAGTTCGCCGCCGCGGTGACCGCCGCCTCCGGCGGTGAGCGCCCGGCGCTGGTCCGCTCGGGCGCCGCCGAGGCCCCGCTGTCCAAGTTCCAGCGCGGCCTCTGGTTCCTCGACCAGTGGAACCCGGACGCGCCGACCTACGTGGTGCCCTGGGTGTTCCGGTTCGCCGGGCCGGTCGACCCCGAGCTGCTGCGCCAGGCGCTGGCCGGGGTGGTGGCGCGGCACGAGAGCCTGCGGACGACCTTCGAGCTCGCCGAGAACGGCCCGCGCCAGGTCGTCCACCCGGCCGTGGAGCTGCCGTTCACGCTCACCGAGACCACCGCCGGCCAGGTGGACGACCTGGTGGCCGAGGCCGCGCTGGAGCCCTTCGACCTGGAGGCCGGGCCGCTGGTGCGGGCGCGGGTCTTCCGGGCCGCCGGGGCGACCACGCTGCTGCTGCTCCTCCACCACATCGTCTGGGACGAGGGCTCGCTGCCGGTGCTGGAGGCCGAACTCCAGGAGCTGTACGCCGCGGCGGCCGAGGGGCGCCCGGCCGAGCTGCCGGAACTCGCCGTCCAGTACGGCGACTACGCGGCCTGGCAGTACCAGGATGACACCGCCGAGCGGCAACTCGACTACTGGCGCGAGCAGTTGTCCGACGCGCCGGACGCCGACGCGCTGGCGCCGGACCACCCCCGCCCCGAGGAGCAGGCCTTCCGTGGCGCGTTCCACCGCTTCGCGATGGCGGATCCGGTGGCCGGGGCCGTCCGGGCGCTCGCCCGCAGCGAGGACGCCACCCCGTTCATGGTGCTGCTCGCCGGGCTGGCGCTCACCCTGCACCGCCGCTCCGGGCAGCGCGACCTGGTGCTCGGCTCGCCGGTGAACGTCCGTGGCCGGGCCGAACTCGACGGTCTGATCGGCTACTTCGTCAACCTGCTGCCGCTGCGCCTGAAGGTCGAGGAGGGCGTCTCCTTCCGCGAGCTGGTCCGGCACGTGCGCGAGGTGTCGATCGCCGGCTACCGGCACCAGGAGGTGCCCTTCGACGACATCGCGAACGCGGTGGTGGAGGAGCGCCCCGAGGACCGCAACCCGCTGTGCCAGGTGCTGCTGGAGCTGCACCCGCTGGACACCCGCCCGCTGACCGTCGGCGGCTGCGAGGTCACCCGCGAACTGCACTCCAACCCCGTCTCCCGCTTCGACCTGTCCGTCTCGGTGGACGACCGCGGCACCGGCTTCACCGGCCGCTTCGAGTACGACAGCGACCTCTTCGAGGCCGCCACCATGGCCGGCCTGTGCGAGCAGTGGCTGGGCACCCTGGCCGCCGCCCTGGAGGTGCCGGGGCACGCCCTGTTCGAGGCGCAGGCCGCCCGGGCCCCGCAGGCCACCGCCCTGATCTCCGGTGAACGGACCGTCCCGTACGGTGAGTTGAACGCCGCCGCGAACCGGCTGGCCCGCCACCTGGTGGGCCTCGGCATCGGCCGCGGCGACACCGTCGCCGTACTCGCCGAGCGCGGGCCGGAGATGGTCACCGCGCTGCTGGCCGCCCTCAAAACCGGCGCCGCCTACACCCTGCTCGACCCGGACTTCCCGGCCGAGCGGCTGGCCGGCGCGGTCGCCGACACCGGCGCCGCCACGGTGATCACCCACGGCCACGCCACCGTGCCGTTCGCCGTCCGGCGCCAGGTGGACCTGGACGCCGCGGCCGCCGAACTGGCCCGGTGCGCGGCGCACGACCTCGGCCTGCCGGTCGACGGCGGCGACCTCGCCTGCGTGATGTTCACCTCCGGCTCCACCGGCCGCCCCAAGGGCGCGGCCGTCCCGCACCGCGCGCTCACCACCACCTACCTCGGCCAGGACTACGCCCGCTTCGGCCCGGACGAGGTCTGGCTGCAGTGCTCGCCGGTCTCCTGGGACGCCTTCGCGCTGGAGCTCTACGGCGCGCTCTGCTTCGGCGGAGCGTGCGTCCTGCAGCCCGGCCAGCGCCCCGACCCGCAGGCCATCGCCGAGCTGACCCGCCGCCACGGCGTCACCGAACTCCAGCTCTCCGCCAGCCTGTTCAACTTCCTGCTGGAGGAGCTCCCGGAGACCTACGACGGCCTCAAGCTGGCCATCACCGCCGGCGAGCGGGCCTCCGTCACCCATGTGGCCAAGGCCCTGGAGGCCTACCCCGGCCTGGTGGTCGCCAACGGCTACGGCCCGGTCGAGAGCCTCGGCCTGACCACCTGCCACCAGGTCGGCCCGGAGGACGTCACCGGCAGCTCCGTCCCGATCGGCGTCGCGCTGAACGGCAAGGGCATCCTCGTCCTGGACGAGCTGCTGCGCCCCGTCGAGCCCGGCGTGACCGGCGAGCTGTACGCCTCCGGCGGCGGTCTCGCCTACGGCTACCTCGGCCGGCCCGGCCTCACCGCCGAGCGCTTCGTCGCCTCCCCGTTCGGCGCCCCCGGCGAGCGCATCTACCGCACCGGGGACCTCGGCTACGTCAGCACCGGGGGCCTGCTGGAGGTCACCGGCCGGATCGACGACCAGGTCAAGATCCGCGGCTTCCGGGTCGAGCCCGGCGAGATCGAGGACGCGCTCACCCGGCACCCCGCCGTCCAGGAGGCCGCCGTCACCGTCCACGAACCCGCCCCGGGCGACCACCGCCTGGCCGCCTACGTCACCGTCGGGGCCGACGCGCCGGACCCGGAGGTGCTCCTCGACCACCTGGCCGGCCTGCTGCCCGAGCACATGGTGCCCGCCACCCTGGACGTCCTGGACGCCCTGCCGCTCAACCACAACGGCAAGGTCGACCGGAAGGCGCTGCCCGCCCCCGCCGGGCGCCGGGCCGCCGCCCGCGACCCGCTGACCGAAGCCGAACGGCTGGTCGCCGAGGCCATGTGCGAGGTCCTCGACCTCACCGAGGTCGGCCGGGAGGACAACTTCTTCCGGATCGGCGGCAACTCGCTGGCCGCCGTCCGGGTCGCGATGCGGCTGTCCCGGGAGACCGGCACCCGCGTCCCCCCGCAACTGGTGTTCCGGGCCAGGACCGTGAGCGCCATCGCCGAACGGCTGGCCGCCCGATGACGGGCCGCACCGCACACGAAGGGAACGAGGCCGTGAGCCCGTCCGACCACCCGGCGCGCACCGCGCCCGCCTCGGGGCTGCAACGCGGCCTCTGGTTCCTCGACCGCCTCGATCCGCGGCAGGTCACCTACTGCACGCCCTGGACGGTCGACGTCACCGGCCCGCTCGACCTCCCGCTGCTCCAGCGCGCGCTGGACGCCCTGGTGGCCCGGCACGAGGTGCTGCGCACCACCTTCGCGCTGCACCCCGACGGCCCGCGCCAGCAGGTCCACCACACCCTCGCCGTGCCGCTCGCGGTGACCGACCTGCGCCCGCAGGGCGGCCCCGAGCAGGCCGGACGCCTGGAGGAACTGCTCACCGCCCGCTGCGCCGAACCCTTCGACCTGGCGGCCGGCCCGCTGCTGCGCGCCGAGGCCTTCCAACTGGCGGACGAGCGCACCACGCTGCTGTTCACCGTCCACCACATCGTCTGGGACGGCTGGTCCGCCGAGGTCTTCGAGCGTGAACTCGCCGACCTGTACGGCGCCGCGGTGCAGGGCCGGCCCGCCGAACTGCCGGAACTGACCGTGCAGTACGCCGACTACGCGGTGGAGGAGCTCGACACCTCCTTCGAGGAGCACCTGACCTACTGGAAGGAGCAGCTGCACGGCGCGCCCGCCCTGCTGGAGCTGCCCACCGACCGGCCCCGGCCCGCCGAGCGCGGCGCGGCCGGACGGACCGAGGAGTTCGGGCTCGCCCCCGGCACGGCGGCGAAGGTGCGCGCCCTGGCCGAGGCGGAGGGCGTCACCCCCTTCACCGTCCAACTGGCCGCCTTCGCCCTGCTGCTGAACCGCTGGACCGGCGCCGACGACCTGGTGATCGGCACCCCCGTCACCACCCGCAACCGGCCCGAACTGGAGCACCTGCTCGGCTACTTCGTCAACCTGCTGCCGCTGCGCCTGCGGCTCGCGCCCGGGCTGAGCTTCCGCGCCCTGCTGGAGCACGTCCAGGACGTCGCCTTCGAGGCCTACGGCTACCTCGACGTGCCCTTCGACCAGCTGGTCGACCAGCTCGGCACCGCCCGCACCGCGCAGCACCCGCCGCTGGTCCAGGTGGTGTTCGGCGCCCACGGCGAGGACCGCACCCCGCTCGTGCTCGGCCCGGCCACCGCCGAGAGCCGGGTGCGCTCCAACGGCACCAGCAAGTTCGACCTCACCTGGTCCGTCTTCGACAGCAGCGGGACGGGCAGCGGGGCCGGCAGCCGGACCGGCGACCCCACCGGCTCCGGCGGCGAACTGCGCGGCGAGGCCGAGTACCGCAGCGAGCTGTTCGACGCCGGGACGGTGCGCCGGCTGGCCGCCGACTACGGCGCCCTGCTCACCGCGGCCCTGGACGACCCCGACGCCACCGTGCTGCGGCTGACCGGCCGCACCGCCGCGGCCGAGGCCGTCCGGGCCACCGACACCCCAGGCCACTGCCTGCACCGGCTGTTCGAGCAGGCCGTCGACGCCCACCCCGACCGGCCCGCCGTCAGCGACTCCGGCCACACCCTGAGCTACGCCGAACTCGACCGCCGGGCCAACCGCCTGGCCCACGCCCTGCGCGCCCGCGGGGCCGGCCCCGGCGACCGCGTCGGCATGCTGCTGGACCGCACGGCCGACGTCCTGGTCACCGTCCTCGGCGTGCTCAAGACCGGCGCCGCGTACGTGCCCGTCGACCTCGCCGCCCCCGCCGACCGCGCCGCGCTCGTCTTCGCCGACGCCGACGTCACCCTCGTCGTCACCGACCGCCCGGACCGGGCCCCCGAAGGCCCCTGGCAGGCCTACGACCTGACCGCCGAGGCCGCCGACCTGGCCGCCCGCCCGGACCACCGCCCGCCGGCCGCCGGGCGCCCCGGCGACGTCGCCTACATCATCTTCACCTCCGGCTCCACCGGCCGCCCCAAGGGCGTCGCCGTCGCCCACGAGCACGTCAGCCGGCTCATGGCGGACGGCGCGGAGCACTTCGACTTCGGCCCGGAGGAGACCTGGACGCTCTTCCACAGCTACGCCTTCGACTGGACGGTCTGGGAGATGTGGGGCGCCCTGCTGCACGGTGCCCGCCTGGTCGTCGTCCCCTACGTCACCAGCCGCTCGCCGGAGGAGTTCGCCGAACTGCTGGAGCAGGAGCGGGTCTCCTTCCTCTGCCTCACCCCCTCGGCGCTGCGCCAGCTGGAGCCCGTGCTGCGGCGCGGCCCGCGCGACCTGTCCGCGCTGAAGTGGATCATGCTCGGCGGGGAGGCGCTGGACCCGGGCGTCGTCCAGCGCTGGTTCGAACTCGACCCGCCGCCCCCGGCCCGGCTCTGCAACCTGTACGGCATCACCGAGACCACCGTCCACGTCACCACCCACGACCTGGCCGGCAGCGCCGGCTTCGAGCGCAGCCTGATCGGCGCGCCCATGCCGCACCTCACCGCCCAGGTCCTGGACGACTGGCTGCGCCCGGTGCCGCCCGGCGCGGCCGGCGAGCTGTACATCGGCGGCGGCAGCCTCGCCCACGGCTACTGGGGCCGCCCCGGCCTCACCGCGGGCCGCTTCGTCGCCGACCCCTACGGCCCGCCCGGCGCGCGGCTCTACCGCACCGGCGACGTCGCCCGCCGCCTGCCCGACGGCGGACTGGAGTACATCGGACGCGCCGACTTCCAGGTCAAACTGCGCGGCTTCCGGATCGAGCTCGGGGAGATCGAGAACGCGCTCGCCGCCCACCCGGACGTCGACGCCTGCGTCGTCACCGTGCACGACGACCGGCTCGCCGCGTACGTCACCGGGCGCGAGCCCGCCGACGTGCGCGCCTTCCTCGGCCGCGCGCTGCCCCCGTACATGGTCCCGGCGAGCTTCACCGTCCTGGAATCGCTGCCGCTCACCGTCAACGGCAAGGTGGACCGCGCCGCGCTGCCCGCCCCCGGCCAGCGCAGCACGGCCACCGGAGGCCGCCACGTCGAGCCGCGCACCCCGGAGGAGGAGGCCTTCGCCGCCGTCTGGACGGAGGTCCTCGGAGTGGACGGCATCGGCGTCCACGACGACTTCTTCCACCTCGGCGGCGACTCCATCCGGGCCGTCCAGCTCGCCGGCGCGCTGCACGAGCGCGGCTGGGGGGTGAGCCTGCGGGACGTCTTCAACGCGCCCACGGTCGCCGCCCTGCTGCCGCTGGCCGAGCCCGTCGCCGAAGGCCCGGCCGACCACGAGCCCTTCGCCCTGATCACCCCGGAGGACCGCGAGGACCTGCCGCCCGGCCTCGCCGACGCCTACCCGATGGTCTCCATGCAGCTCTCCATGGTCTTCCACATGGAGATCGCCGGCGGCACCGACAGCTACCACAACGTCAACTCCTACCGGATCTCGGGCGACCTCGACGAACAGGCCTTCCGCCGCTCGGTCGCCGAGGCCATGGAGCGCCACGCGGTGCTGCGCACCGGCCTCGACCTGTCCGGCTACGGCGAACCGCTCCAGCTCGTGTACGGGCGGCTGCCCGCGCCCGTCGAGTTCACCGACCTGCGCGGCGAGCCCGACCAGGACACGGCGGTCCGCGAGGTGTTCGACACCCACCGGTGGACGCCCTTCGACCTCGCCACTCCGCCGCTGTTCCGGATCACCGTGCAGCGCCTCGCCGAGGACGCCTTCCAGCTCACCATCTCCGAGCACCACGCCATCCTCGACGGCTGGAGCTTCACCTCGCTGTTCACCGAGATCCTGGAACGCCACACCGCCCTGGCCGCCGACCCGCTCGGCGCCCCCACCCCGCCGCCGCGCACCGCCTTCCGCGACTTCGTGGCCGTCGAACGGCAGGCCGCCGGGGACGAACGGTCGCTCGCCTACTGGCGCGACCGGCTGTCCGGCGTCAGCGGCCAGCTGTTCCCCGGCAGCGAGGACGTGCACGAGGCGCCGCGCACCGTCGAGCGGGTGCTGCCCGAGGCGCCCGAGCAGCTGCGGCAGGTCGCCGACGCACTCGCGGTGCCCCTCAAGTCGGTCGCCCTCGCGGCCCACCTGCACGCCCTCGCCGCCATCACCGGGCGACGGCGCGTCACCACCGGCCTCGCCGTGAACGGCCGGCTGGAACGGCTCGGCGGCACCGAGGTGTACGGGCTGTTCCTCAACACCGTCCCGCTGAGCTGCGAGCCCACCGGCGACCTGCTCGCCCTGGTGCGCGAGGTGCACCGGGAGGAACTGGACATGATGCCGCACCGCCGGGTGCCCTTCGCCCGGCTCGCCCGGCTGATGACCGACACCGCGCTGGACAGCCAGTTCGGCTACCTGCGCTTCCACGCCCTGGGCCGGCTCAGCTCCGCCCGCATCGTGGACGGCCGGATCGGCTGCGAGCCGACCCTGCGCCACGAACCCAACAGCTTCGCGTTCGGCGCCTCGCTGATCCAGGACCCGGTCTCGCAGCGCGTGCTGCTCGCCGTGGACCACCAGCGCTCCCTGGTCACCGACACCACCGCCGAGCAGTTCATCGACACCTACACGGCAGCCCTGCACGCCATGGCCGCCTCCGTCCGAGAGTCCTGAGGAACCGTCATGACCGACCTCCTGCACCGCCTGCGCGATGCCGTCGCCGCCCACCCCGAGCGCACCGCCGTCCTCGCCGGAACGGCCCGCCTGGACTTCGCCGAACTCGACCTGCGCACCGCCGCGCTGGCCCGCGCCCTGCGCGCCCACGGCGTCGGCCGCGGCGACCGGGTCGGCGTCCACCTCGCCCGCACCGCCGACCTGCCGGTCGCCCTGCTCGCCGTCTGGCGGGCCGGCGCCGCCTACGTCCCGCTCGACCCGGCCTACCCCGCCGAGCGGCTGGCCTTCATGGCCGCCGACGCGCGGCTCGCGGCCCTGATCAGTGCGGACGGCCTCCCGGCGGCCCAGGGCGTGCCGGTCCTGCGCCCGGACGCCGCCGGGCCGGACACCGTCGAAGGCCTTGAGCTGCCGGAGGCGGCCGACCCGCTCGACCCCGCCTACGTCATCTACACCTCCGGCTCCACCGGGCTCCCCAAGGGCGTCGAGGTGCCGCGCGGCGCCGTCGCCGCCCTGGTGGAGGCACTGGAGGCCACCGGCGCCTACCGCGCCGAGCCCGGGGTGGTCGGCTGGAACGCCAGCGTCTCCTTCGACGCCTCCGTCCAGCAGTGGGCCCGGATCTGCCGCGGCGACACCGTCCTGGTCATCGGCGACGAAGACCGCGCCGACCCGGCCCGGGTGGCCGCCCTGCTGGCCGAGCACGCCGTCACCGACCTCGACCTGACCCCCTCGCACTGGGAGCTGCTGCGCGAGCCGCTCACCGGCGCCCGGGTGCCGCGGCTGTTCATGGGCGGTGAGCCCGTCCCCGAGCACACCTGGCGGGAGCTCGCCGACGGCGGCATCGACGCGCTCAACCTGTACGGGCCCACCGAGTGCACCGTCGACGCCGTCACCGCGCCGATCAGCGGCCCCGGGCCGCACCTGGGCGAGCCGCTGCCCGGCGTGCGCCTCCACCTGCTGGACGAGAAGCTCGCCCCGGTCGCCGACGGCCTCGTCGGCGAGCTGTACCTCGCCGGGCCCGGGCTCGCCCACGGCTACCCCGGCCGCCCCGGGCTGACCGCCGGACGCTTCGTCGCCGACCCGACCGCCCCCGGCGAGAGGATGTACCGCACCGGCGACCAGGCCCGGCGCGGCGAGGGCGGCCGACTGGAGTACGCCGGCCGGGTGGACCGCCAGGTCAAGCTGCGCGGCTACCGGATCGAGCTCGGCGAGGTCGAGCACGCGCTGGCCCGGCTGGACGGCGTCCAGGCCGCCGCCGTCACCGTCCACGAGCCCGCCCCCGGCGACCGCCGGCTCATCGGCTACGTCACCGGCGCCGCCACCGCCGCCGAACTGACCGAGCGCCTGCGGGCCACCCTGCCCGCGCACCTGGTGCCCTCGGCGATCACCGTGCTGGACGCCATGCCGCTCACCCCGAACGGCAAGGTCGACCACGCGGCCCTGCCCGCCCCCGCGGCGCAGCCCGCCCCCGCGGCCGAGGAGACGCCCGCCGAGGGCGCCGACGGGCTGGCGGAGCAGGTCGCCGAGGTCTGGCGCACCGTGCTCGGCCTGACCGGCGTCACGCCCACCGACGACTTCTTCTCGCTCGGCGGCCACTCGCTCGCCGCGCTGCGCGTCGTCCACCTGCTGCGCCGCCGGCTCGGCATCGAGCTCCAGCTGCGCCACCTGCTGGACTCGGCCGACCTGGCCGCCTTCACCGCCACCGTCGGGAAGGCCGTCGAGGCCGGCACCGCCGCCCCCCGGCCCGCCCTGACCGCCCGCTCCCGGGTGAGCGGCGCATGACCACCGCCGCGCGGGTGCGCCCCCGCGTCGAGGGGGACTGGCTGCTCGTCCCCGCGCCCCAACCGCACCGCCCGTTCCGGCTGTTCTGCTTCCCGCACGCCGGGGGCGACGCCACCGCCTACACCCCGCTCGCCCGCGCCCTCGCCCCGACCGCCGAGGTCTGGGCCGTGCGTCCGCCCGCCCGCGGCGGCCGCCTCGGCCACCCGATGCCCGCGAGCTTCGACCTGCTGGTCGACGCCGTCGTGGACGCCCTCACCCCGCACCTGACGGGCCGGTTCGGCTTCTACGGGCAGAGCTTCGGCGCCCTGCTCGGCTACGAGGTCGCCCGGGCGCTGCCCGCCGAGCGGCGGCCCGAACTCGTGGTCGCCGCCTCCGCCTCGCCGCCCGCCACCTGGGCCGGCCGGGACCGCCCGCAGCACACCGCCGACGACCTGCTGCGCCTCGCCGGAATGGCTGAACTCATCGAGGGCGACCAGGAGTTGAAGGAGCACGCGCTCCAGGGCATCCGTACCGACCTGGCCGTGGTCGCCACCTACCGCCCCCGCCCGCACCCGCCGATCGGCTCCGACCTGCACACCGTCGCCGGCGCCGACGACCCGATGCTCGCCTCCGCCGGACTCCAGGGCTGGGCCGTCCACACCCGCGGCGCCAGCGGCCACCACGTCGTCCCCGGCGGCCACCTGCTCGCCACCGTCGACGGGCCCGGCCCGGTCGACCTGCTGACCTCCCTCATCGAGCGACCGGGCCCGGGCCACCGGGCCGGCGCCGCCGCCGACCAGTCCACGACGGAGTAGCCATGCTGACCACCACCCCGGTCGACCTCACCGACCCGGACCTGTGGGCCCGCCCCGACACCCCCGCCCTGGTCGCGGAGCTGCGCCGGGAGGCCTCCGTCCACCGCACCGACACCGTCGACGACGGGCCGATCTGGTCGGTGCTCTCCTACCGGCACTCCGCGGAGGTGCTGCGCAACGCCACGCTCTACAGCTCCGAGCAGGGCTCGCTGCTCGGCGCCGGCGAAGGCAACGTCCCGGTCGGCTCCGGCCGGATGATGGCCCTCACCGACCCGCCCCGGCACCGCGAACTCCGCGCGCCCGCCAACCCGTTCTTCGCCCCCGGCCCGGTGCGCGGAGCATCCCGCGGCATCACCGAACTCGCCGCCTCGATCGTCGACCGGGCCGTCGAGCTGGGCGAGGTCGACCTCGTCGACGCCGTCTCCGCCCTGCCGCTGTCCGTCATGTGCGACCTCCTGGACGTCCCCGAGAAGGACCGCGAGATGGTCGAGCGGGTCTGCGACGTCGCCTTCCTCGGCCGCACCCCCGAGGAGCGCCGGGCCGGCCACCAGCAGCTCATCCCCTACCTGCTGCACCAGGTGATGCTGCGCCGCACCGACCCGCGCGACGACCTGATCAGCATGATGGCCACCTACCGGGTCGGCGGCAAGCTGCTGCCGATCGAGGACGTCGTCCTCAACCTGGACAACATCGTGGTCGGCGGCGTCCAGACCGTCCGCCACACCGCGGCCATGGGCCTCCACACCCTCGTCCAACACCCGGAACTGTGGCGGCAGTTGCAGCGGGGCGAGGTCGGCATGGACTCGGCGCTGGACGAACTCCTGCGCTGGACGTCCGTCGGGCTGCACACCCTGCGCACCGCGAGCCGCGACACCGAGCTCGACGGCCGCACCATCCGGCGCGGCGACCGGGTCGCGGTCTGGGTGTGGTCCGCCAACCGCGACCCGGAGGCCTTCGACCGGCCCGAGGAGATCCTGCTCGACCGCGCCCCCAACAAGCACCTCGCCCTCGGCCTCGGTGCCCACTACTGCATCGGCGCGCCGCTGGCCAAGGCCGAACTCGGCGCCCTGTTCACGGCGATGCTGGAGCGCGTCGCCGAGATCGAACCGACCGGGCCGGTCGTCCACAACCGCTCGATCATCAACTTCGGCCTGGACCACTTCCCGGTGCGCCTCACCCCGCGCTGAACCGGCCCGCCTCACCCCGCGCTGAACCTGCCCGCCGCGGACCGCCGACGGGGCCCGAACCGAACTGCCGCGTTCCTGCCGCGACTCCTGCCGTTGCGCCCCCCGGCCCGCCCCTACCTTCGAAGCAACCCAAGGAGGACACCATGAGCAACCCGTTCGAGGACGACAACGCCGGCTACCTGGTGCTGGTCAACGACGAGAACCAGCACTCGCTGTGGCCGGTCTGGATCGACGTGCCGGCCGGCTGGACCACCGTCCACGGCGAGGACACCCGCCAGGGCTGCCTCGACCACATCGAGGCCAACTGGACCGACATCCGGCCCGCCAGCCTGACCGCCTCCCTCGCCCGGCAGTGAGCGCGACCATGCTGAACTGGGAACTGAACCCCGGCCGCCCGGCCCTCGCCCACGCCCCGCGCACCGCCGACATCGGCGAGGCCGGCGCGTGGCTGCGCGAGAACGAGACCGAGCTCACCGAAGCCCTCCACCGGCACGGCACGATCTTCCTGCGCGGCCTGCCGGTCGCGAGCACCGAGGACGTCGCCGCCGTGCGCGACGTCCTCATCCCCGAGCGCACCCCCTACCGGGAGAAGGCCACCCCGCGCAGCGACTACGGCAACGGCGTCTTCTCCTCCACCGACCTGCCGTCGCCCCAGCCGATCCGGATGCACAACGAGAACAGCTACACCCTCACCTTCCCGGGCCGGCTGCTCTTCGCCTGCCTGACCGCCCCCGAGGAGGGCGGCGCCACCCCGACCGCCGACTGCCGCCAGGTGCTCGACCACCTGCCCGCCCGCCTGGTCGAGCGGATGCGGACGTCCGGCTGGACACTCACCCGCAACTACTCGGACTACGTCTCCCTCGGCTGGCGCACCGCCTTCGCCACCGAGGACCGGGCCGCGGTCGAGGCCTACTGCCGGGAGAACGGCATCACCTGGGAGTGGCTGCCGGACGGCAACCTGCGCACCGGCCAGCTGCGCCCCGGCACCATCCACCACCCGGCGACCGGCGAGGAGGTCTGGTTCAACCACCTCGCCTTCTGGAGCGAGTGGTCGCTCGACCCGGACATCCGCGAGGCGATGACCGACGAGTTCGGCCCGGACGGCTTCCCGTTCAACACCGGCTTCGGGGACGGCGAACCGCTGGAGCGCGCCGACGTCGACGCCCTCAACGAGGCGTACCACGCCGCGACCGTGCGCGAGCGCTGGCAGGTCGGCGACGTGATGCTGGTCGACAACGTGCTGTGCGCGCACGGCCGGGACCCGTACCGCGGCGACCGCAGGATCGCCGTCGCGATGGGGCAGCCCCTGGACGTCCTGGACTGCCGGCCCAGCGTCCGGCCCACCCTGGCCTCCGCCTGACCGTCTGCCCAAGAACACCCCGTGCCGTGACGTGAGTAGAGGAAGCACCGTGATCCCGGTTTCGTACGCACAGCAGCGTCTCTGGCTGATCGACCAGATCGAGGGGCCGACCGCGCTGTACAACCTTCCGTTCGCCCTGCGCCTGCGCGGCGAGCTCGACACCGCCGCGCTGCGCGCCGCGACGGTGGACGTGGTCGCCCGGCACGAGGCCCTGCGTACGGTGTTCCCGGTGGACGGGGGAGTCCCGGTGCAGCAGATCCTGCCGGCCGAGGAGGCGCAGCCGCGCTTCCTGGTCGTGGACTGCGCACCGGACGACTACCCCGCCCGCCGGGACGCGGCCTCCGCCGAGACCTTCGAGCTGAGCCGCGAACTGCCCATCCGGGTCACGGTGTTCACTCTCGCTCCGACCGAGCACGTGCTGCTCGTCGTCCTGCACCACATCGCCGGTGACGGCTGGTCGCTCGGCCCGCTGCTGCGCGACCTCGCCACCGCCTACCGGGCCCGGCTCGCCGGCCGTGCCCCCGACTGGGAGCCGCTGCCCGTCCAGTACGCCGACTACGCGCTCTGGCAGCGCGACCTGCTCGGCGACGAGCGCGACCCCGAGAGCCTGCTCGCCCGCCAACTCGACCACTGGCGAACCGCCCTGGCCGGACTCCCGGAGGAGCTGGAGCTGCCGACGGACCGCCCCCGACCGCCCACCCCCACCGGCGCCGCCGACTCCGTCGACCTCGCCTGGGGCGCTGACCTGCACACCGCCCTGCTCGGCCTCGCCCGGACGCATCGCACCACCCTGTTCACCGTCCTCCAGGCAGGCCTCGCCGCACTGTTCACCAGGCTCGGCGCCGGCACCGACATCCCGCTCGGCACCGGCCTCGCCGGCCGCGCCGACGAGGCCCTGGACGACCTGGTCGGCTTCTTCGTCAATTCGCTGGTGCTGCGCGCCGACACGTCCGGCGACCCGAGCTTCGCCGAGCTGCTCGGCCGCGTCCGGGAGGCCCAGCTCGACGCCTTCGCCCACCAGGACATCCCCTTCGAGCGCCTCGTCGAGGAGCTCAACCCGACCCGCGCCCTCGGCCGCCACCCGCTGTTCCAGACCCTGCTGGTGCTCCAGAACCACGGACAGCAGGCCGAACTCGACCTGCCCGGGCTGGAGTCCGCGCCCGAGCCGATCGGCCTGCGGGTCGCCAAGTTCGACCTCAACATCGGCATCGCCGAACGCCACGGACCCGACGGTGCCCCCGCCGGGCTCACCGGCTCGATCGAGTACGCCGCCGACCTCTACGACCACGCCACCGTCGCCGCCCTGGCCGCCCGGCTAGGCCTGCTGCTGACCGGTGCTGCCGCCGACCCGCACGCCCCCATCGGCACCCTCGACGTCCTCGCCCCCGACGAGCGCACCCGCATCCTCACCGAGTGGAACGCCACCGGCGCCCCGGCCCGGCCCGGCACCCTCGCCGAGTCCTTCGAGCGCCAGGCCGACCGCACCCCGCACACCACCGCCCTCGCCCACGACGGCGGCACCCTCGACTACGCCGAACTCGACGCCCGGGCCAACCGCCTCGCCCACCACCTGATCGCCCTCGGCGTCGGCACCGAGACCCCCGTCGCGATGCTGATGGAGCGCTCCGTCGAGGTCGTCGTCGCCACCCTGGCGATCCTCAAGGCCGGCGGCTGCTACGTGCCCATGCACCCCGGCCTGCCGCCCGAGCGGATGACCGACGTGCTCGCCGACACCGGCGCCCCCGTGCTGCTCACCGACCGCGCCGACCCGGGCTTCCCGCACCGGGCCGTGGTGGTCCGCCCCGGCGACGAGGCGGCCGCCCCCGCCCACCGCCCCGGCGTGCCCGTCCACCCGGACCAGCTCGCCTACGCGATGTACACCTCCGGCTCCACCGGCCGCCCCAAGGGCGTCGCCGTCCGCCACCGCGACGTCCTCGACCTCGCCGCCGACCGCCGCTGGCAGGACGGCCGGCACGAGCGGGTCCTGCTGCACTCCCCGCACGCCTTCGACGCCGCCACCTACGAGATCTGGACGCCCCTGCTGGCCGGCGGCACCGTCGTGGTCGCCCCGCCCGGCGCCCTCGACGCCACCTCCCTGCACGCCGTCACCACCCGCCACGGCGTCACCGCCGTCTTCCTCACCAAGGCCCTGTTCGACCTCGTCGCCGAGCAGGCCCCGCAGACCTTCGCCGCCCTGCGGGTCGTCTGCACCGGCGGCGAGGCCGCCTCCGGCACCCTGATGCGGCGCGTCCTGGACGCCTGCCCCGACCTGCTGCTCGCCCACGTCTACGGGCCCACCGAGACCACCACCTTCGCGACCCACCACCCGCTCGTCCACGCCGACCTCGACGGCCCCCGGGTGCCGATCGGCGGCCCGCTCGACGCCATGCGCAGCTACGTCCTCGACGCCCGGCTGTGCCCCGTCCCGCCCGGCGTCCCGGGAGAGCTGTACATCGCCGGTGCCGGCCTGGCCCGCGGCTACCTGAACCGGCCGGCCCTGACCGCCGAGCGGTTCGTCGCCTGCCCGTACGCGCCCGGGGAGAGGATGTACCGCACCGGCGACCTGGTGCGGCTGCGCGCCGACGGCGCCGTGGAGTTCCTCGGCCGGATCGACGGACAGGTCAAGCTGCGCGGCTTCCGGATCGAACTCGGCGAGATCGAGGCGACGCTCTCCCGCCACCCCGCCGTGCGCCAGGTCATCGTGATCGCCCGCGAGGACCGCCCCGGCGACACCCGGCTGGTCGCCTACTGCACCGCCGACGCCTCGCTCACCCCGGCCGAGCTGCGCACCTTCGCCGGCACCACGCTGCCCGGCTACATGGTCCCCTCCGCCGTCGTCCTCCTCGACGCCCTGCCGCTCAACGCCAACGGCAAGGTCGACCGCCGGGCCCTGCCCGCCCCGGACGTCGCCGCCGACGGCACCGGCCGCGAGCCCCGCGACGAGCGCGAACGGGCGCTGTGCGAGCTCTTCGGCGACCTGCTCGGCATCGACGACATCACCATCGACGACGACTTCTTCGCGCTCGGCGGGCACTCGCTGCTCGCCACCCGCCTCACCGGGCGGGCCCGCGCCGAACTCGGCATCGAACTCGCCATCGGCGACCTCTTCCAGGCCCCCACCGTCGCCGGGCTCACCGACCGGCTCGCCGACCGCGCGGCCGACGCGCCCGCCCCGGCCCGCCCGGCGCTGCGGCCCGGCCCCCGGCCCGACCGGGTGCCGCTCTCCTTCGCCCAGCGCCGCCTCTGGTTCCTCGCCCAGGCGGACGGCCCCGCCAGCACCTACAACGTGACCCTCGCCCTGCGGCTGCGCGGCCCGCTCGACCCCGCCGTCCTCGCGGACGCCCTCGGCGACACCGTCCGGCGGCACGAGGCCCTGCGCACCGTCTTCGGCGAACAGGACGGCGTCCCGTACCAGCACGTCCTCGACGGGCCGACCGCCCCGCTGCTCACCGTCACGGACCGCCCGAGCGACGAACTCGCCCGCCACACCTTCGACCTGGCCGCCGACCTGCCCCTGCACGCCTACCTGCGGCCCGAGGGCCCGGACGAGCACGTCCTGGTCCTCGTCCTGCACCACATCGCCGGGGACGGCGCCTCGCTGGGCCCGCTCTACCGCGACCTCACCGACGCCTACCGGGCCCGGCTCGCCGGCCGCGCCCCCGGCTGGGAGCCGCTGCCCGTCCAGTACGCCGACCACGCGCTCTGGCAGCACGCCCTGCTCGGCGACGAGGACGACCCGCAGAGCCTGGCCGCCCGCCAACTCGCCTACTGGCGCGACGCACTGGCCGGCCTGCCGGAGGAGCTGCCGCTGCCGCTCGACCGGCCCCGGCCCCCGGTCGCCAGCCACCGCGGGACCGTCCTCCCGCTGGAGCTCGACGCCGAACTGCACGCACGCCTCGGCGCCCTCGCCGTCGAGCACGGCGCCACGCTGTTCATGGTCCTCCAGGCCGCCTACGCCACCCTGCTGCACCGCTTCGGCGCCGGCACCGACCTGCCGATCGGCACCCCGGTGGCCGGCCGCCTCGACGAGGCCGTCACCGACCTGGTCGGCTACTTCGCCAACACCCTGGTGCTGCGCACCGACGTCTCCGGCCGCCCCAGCTTCGCCGAACTGCTGCACCGCGTCCGCGACACCGACGTGGCGGCGTACGAGCACCAGGACACGCCGTTCGAGTCGCTGGTCGAGGAGCTGAACCCGGCCCGGTCACTGGCCCGGCACCCCCTGTTCCAGGTGATGCTGGCCTTCGCCGGCACCCCCGAGGACGGGCCGGACCTGCCCGGCGTCACCGTGACCGAGGAGCCGGTCGACTTCGGCACCGCGACCTTCGACCTCACCCTCAGCCTGGTCGAGCGGCTCGCCGCCGACGGCTCCCCGGCCGGGCTGAGCGGCGGCCTGGAGTACGCGACCGACCTGTTCGACCGGGAGACGGTCCGGCGGCTCGCCACCGCCCTGGAGCTGATCCTGCGCCAGGCGGTCGAGGACCCCGAGCGCCCGGTCGCCGCCCTGGAGGTGCTCGGCGAGGCCGAGCGGGACGCTCTCGCCGCATGGAACGACACAGCGCTGCCGGACGCGGGCGCGCCCTACCTGACGGTGTTCGAGGAGCAGGCCGCGCGCACCCCCGGGGCCGTCGCCCTGGTCTGCGGCCCCCAGTCGCTGACCTTCGCGGAGTTGAACGCCCGGGCCAACCGGCTGGCCCGCGCCCTCGTCGACGAGGGCGCCGGGCCGGACACCGTGGTCGCCCTCGCCGTGCCGCGCTCGGTGGAGTCGGTGGTCGCCACGCTGGCGACACTGAAGGCCGGCGCGGCCTTCCTGCCCCTGGACCCGGAGTACCCGGCGGAGCGGATCGCCCACATGCTGGCCGACTCCGCCCCGGCGGTCGTGCTCACCGACCACCGCTGGCCGCTCGCCGAGTCGCTGGACGGACGCACCGTGCTGCCCGTCGACGACGAGCTGTGGGCCTTCCACGACGACCACGACCTGCCCGGCACCGCCCACCCGGGGCACGCCGCCTACATCATCTACACCTCCGGCTCCACCGGCAGGCCCAAGGGCGTCGTGGTCTCCCGCGGCAACTTCGCCAATCTGCTGGCCTTCCACCGCGCCGAGGTCGGGGCCGCCGTCGAGCGAGCCCGGCCGGGCCGCCGGCTGACGGTCGCGCTCACCGCCTCGCTGTCCTTCGACGCCTCCCTGGAGGGCTTCCTCTGGCTCGCGGCCGGGCACGAGCTGCACCTGATCGGCGACGACGTGCGCCGCGACGCCGCCGCGCTGGTGCGCCACGCCGAGCGCACCGGGATCGACGTCCTCGACCTCACTCCCACCTACGCGGACCAGCTGATCGAGGAGGGACTGCTCACCCGCTGCCCGCCGGCCCTGCTGCTGCTCGGCGGCGAGGCCACCGGCCAGGCCCTGTGGACCACCCTGCGGGACGCCCCGGACCTGATCGCGTACAACCTGTACGGCCCGACCGAGTGCACCGTCGACGCCCTGTACCACCGCCTCGCCGACAGCGAGCGCCCGCTGATCGGCCGCCCGCTCGGCAACCTCCGCGCCTACGTGCTGGACTCCCGGTTGAACCCGGTGCCGGCCGGGGTGCCCGGTGAGCTGTACCTGGCGGGGGCGGGTCTGGCCCGGGGCTATCTGAACCGGCCGGGGCTGAGCGCTGAGCGGTTCGTGGCCTGCCCGTTCGCGTCCGGGGAGAGGATGTACCGCACCGGCGACCTGGTGCGCCGCCGCCCGGACGGCGACCTGGACTACCTGGGCCGCACCGACCAGCAGGTCAAGATCCGCGGCTTCCGGATCGAACTCGGCGAGATCGAGACCGCGCTGACCTCGCAGCCCGGGGTGCTCCAGGCCGCGGTGCTGCCGTACGAGCAGGGCCCGGGCGGGGCGCGGCTGGTCGCCTACCTGGTCGGCCCGGCCGCGTCGGACCCGGCCGAGCTGCGCGCCGCCGTCGCGGCCGAACTGCCCGCCCACATGGTGCCGGCCGCCTTCGTGGGGCTGGAGGCGCTGCCGCTCAACGCCAACGGCAAGCTGGACCGCTCCGCGCTCCCGGCGCCGGACTTCGCGGAGTTCGCGGGTGGCCGGGCGGCGCGGACGGCGGAGGAGGAGATCCTCTGCGGCCTGTTCGCCGAGGTCCTCGGTGTCGAACGGGTGGGCGCCGACGACGACTTCTTCGCGCTCGGTGGTCATTCCCTGCTGGCGACGCGGTTGTTGAGCCGGGTGCGGTCGGTGCTGGGGGTGGAGCTGGGGGTGCGGGATGTGTTCGAGGCGCCGACGGTGGCGGGGCTCGCGGCCCGTTCGGGCGCGGCGGCCGGCCGGCCGGTGCTGTCGGGGGGCGTCGAGCGTCCGGAGCGGGTGCCGCTGTCGTTCGCGCAGCAGCGGCTGTGGCTGATCGACCGGATGGAGGGCCCCAGCGCGCTCTACAACGTGCCGGTCGCGCTGAGGCTGGGCGGTGAGCTGGATGTGGCGGCGCTGGAGGCGGCGCTGGGTGATGTGGTGGCGCGGCACGAGAGTCTGCGCACGCTCGTGGCCGAGGTGGACGGCGAGCCGTACCAGCGGATCCTGCCGCCCGATGAGGCCCGGGTCACCGTCGAACGCCGGGACTGCCCGGCCGACGCGCTGGCCGACGCCGTGGACGAGGAGTCCCGCCGCCCCTTCGACCTGGCGGCCGAACCCCCCTTCCGCGCGACCCTGCTGAGGACGGCCGAGGAGAGCCACGTGCTGCTCCTGGTGCTGCACCACATCGTCAGCGACGGCTGGTCGATGGGTCCGCTGCTGCGGGATCTGTCGACGGCGTACGCGGTGCGGTCCGGTGGCGAGGTGCCGGTGGTGGAGCCGCTGCCGGTGCAGTACGCGGACTACGCGCTCTGGCAGCGCCGACTGCTGGGGGAGGAGTCCGACGAGAACGGCCTGCTGTCACGTCAACTCGACTACTGGCGCGGGGTCTTGACCGATCTCCCGGAGGAGTTGGCGTTGCCGGTGGATCGTGCGCGTGGTGTGGTGGCGTCGCATCGGGGCGACCGGGTGGTGCTGCCGCTGGGTGTGGAGCTGCATCGTGGGTTGGTGGGGTTGTCGCGTGCGCATCGGGTGACGTTGTTCATGACGGTGCAGGCGGCGTTGGCGGCGTTGTTGACCCGGTTGGGTGCGGGGACGGATGTGCCGATCGGCACGGTGGTGGCCGGTCGTTCGGACGAGGCGTTGGACGAGTTGGTCGGGTTCTTCGTCAACACGCTGGTGCTGCGGACCGATACGGCGGGTGACCCGAGTTTCGCGGAGTTGCTGGGTCGGGTGCGGGAGTCGGATCTGGGGGCGTTCGGGCACCAGGACGTGCCGTTCGAGCGTCTGGTGGAGGAGCTGAACCCGGCGCGGTCGCTGGCCCGCCACCCCCTCTTCCAGGTGATGCTGGTCCTGCAGAGCAACGAGCAAGCCGAACTGGAGCTGCCCGGACTGCGCGTCGAGACCCTGCCGGCCGGGACCGGGGTCGCCAAGTTCGACCTCAACGTGATCATGGAGGAGGTCTTCGGCCCGGACGGCGAACCTGCCGGAATCGACTGCGCGATCGATTTCGCGACGGATCTGTTCGACCGGGAGACGGTGGAGTCGCTGGCGGTGCGGTTCGGGCGGTTGCTGCGGGCGGTGGTGGAGCGTCCGGAACTGCCGGTGGGCCGGGTGGAGTTGCTTGCGGCGGACGAGCGGGCCGGGCTGGTGGGGGGCGGGTTCACGCCGCTGCCGTCGCGGGTGTCGCTGGTGCCGGAGGTGTTCGAGGCGCAGGTCGCGCGGACTCCGGAGGCGGTGGCGCTGGTGTGCGGCGCCGAGACGTTGACCTTCGCCGAGTTGAATGTGCGGGCGAATCGGCTGGCGCATCGGCTGATCGCTGCGGGCGTGGGGCCGGAGTCGGGTGTGGCGTTGGCGCTGCCGCGTTCGGTGGAGTCGGTGGTGGGGTTGCTGGCGGTGCTGAAGGCCGGCGGGGTGTACCTGCCGCTGGACGCCGAATACCCCGCCGACCGCACCGCCGACACCCTGGCGGACTCCCGTCCGTCGCTGGTGCTGACCGACCCGCGGTGGCCGCTGCCCGAGGTCCTGGCGGACCTGCGGACGCTGGACGTCACCGAGGACGGCCCCGGCCCCGAGAGCGATCCGGCCCCCCGCGTCACCGCGCAGGACGCGGCGTATGTGATTCACACGTCGGGTTCGACGGGTCGTCCGAAGGGCGTGGTGGTGTCGCACGGGAGCCTGGCCGCTCTGCTGGCGGCGCATCGTGTCGGTGTGATGGCGGGTCGGGTGCGGTCGCGGGTGGCGTTGACGGCGTCGTTGTGCTTCGACGCTTCCTGGGACGGCCTGTTGTGGCTGGTGGCCGGGCATGAGCTGCACCTGGTCGGTGATGAGGTGCGGCGGGACGCGGCAGCGCTGGTGCGCCATGTCCGCGAGCGCGGTATCGGGGTGCTGGAGGTGACGCCGTCCTTCGCCGAGCAGTTGGTGGAGGAGGGGTTGTTGGCCGAGTCGGCGCCGGAGCTGTTGCTGCTCGGTGGTGAGGCGGTGGGCCAGGCCCTGTGGACCATCCTGCGGGAGGCGTCGGCGACGGAGGCGTACAACCTGTACGGCCCGACGGAGGCGACGGTGGATACGCTCGTCCACCCGCTGGCCGCGACGGAGCAGCCGGTGCTGGGCCGGACGGTCGCCGGGACGCAGGCCTATGTGCTGGACGAGTGGTTGAACCCGGTGCCGGCCGGGGTGCCCGGTGAGTTGTACCTGGCGGGGGCGGGTCTGGCCCGGGGGTACCTGAACCGGCCGGGGCTGACCGCGGAGCGGTTCGTGGCCTGCCCGTTCGCGTCCGCTGGGTCCCTCCGGCCCGATGGCGGGCAAGGAGGGAGGATGTACCGTACGGGCGACCTGGTGCGCCGTTCGCGGGACGGTGAGTTGGAGTACCTGGGCCGCACCGACCAGCAGGTCAAGATCCGTGGCTTCCGGATCGAACTCGGCGAGATCGAACAGGTGCTGGTCCGCCACGAAGCCGTCCGCCAGGCGGTCGTCACCACCCGGGAAAGCGACGACGGCGACCGCCGGCTGGTGGCCTACTGCGCGGTGACCGAGCAGCTCCCTGGGATCGCCCTCGACCTGCGGGAGTTCGTCGGCCGGGCACTGCCCGGCTACATGGTGCCGGCCGCCGTCGTCCCGCTCACCGCTCTGCCGCTCACCGGCAGCGGAAAGGTGGACCACCGAGCCCTGCCGGCGCCGGACTTCGCGGAGTTCGCGGGTGGCCGGGCGGCGCGGACGGCGGCGGAGGAGATCCTCTGCGGGCTGTTCGCCGAGGTCCTTGGGATCGCCGGGGTCGGCATCGACGACGACTTCTTCGCGCTCGGTGGTCATTCCCTGCTGGCGACGCGGCTGTTGAGCCGGGTGCGGTCGGTGCTGGGGGTGGAGCTGGGGGTGCGGGATGTGTTCGAGGCGCCGACGGTGGCGGGGCTCGCGGCCCGTTCGGGTGCCGGGGTCGGTCGTCTGGTGCTGTCGGCGGAGGCGGAACGTCCGGAGCGGGTGCCATTGTCGTTCGCGCAGCAGCGGTTGTGGCTGATCGACCGGATGGAGGGCCCGAGCGGGCTCTACAACCTCCCCGTGCTGCTCCGCTTGGGCGGTGGGCTGGATGTGGCGGCGCTGGAGGCGGCGCTGGGTGATGTGGTGGCGCGGCACGAGAGTCTGCGCACGCTCGTGGCCGAGGTGGACGGCGAGCCGTACCAGCGGATCCTGCCGCCCGAGGAGGCCCGGGTCACCGTCGAGGTCCTGCCCGTGGGCACCGACCCCGAGAGCTGCGTCGACCGGCCGTTCGACCTGTCCGCCGACCTGCCCATGCGCGTCCAGGTGATTCCGGGCGGGTCCGACGGAGACCTGCTGGTGCTGGTGCTGCACCACATCGCCGGTGACGGCTGGTCGATGGGTCCGCTGCTGCGGGATCTGTCGACGGCGTACGCGGTGCGGTCCGGTGGCGAGGTGCCGGTGGTGGAGCCGCTGCCGGTGCAGTACGCGGACTACGCGCTCTGGCAGCGCGGGTTGTTGGGGGAGGAATCGGATTCCGGGAGTGTGCTTTCGCGTCAGTTGGATTACTGGCGTGGGGTGTTGGACGGCCTCCCGGAGGAGTTGGCGTTGCCGGTGGATCGTGCGCGTGGTGTGGTGGCGTCGCATCGGGGTGACCGGGTGGTGTTGCCGCTGGGTGTGGAGTTGCATCGTGGGTTGGTGGGGTTGTCGCGTGCGCATCGGGTGACGTTGTTCATGACGGTGCAGGCGGCGTTGGCGGCGTTGTTGACCCGGTTGGGTGCGGGGACGGATGTGCCGATCGGCACGGTGGTGGCCGGTCGTTCGGATGAGGCGTTGGACGAGTTGGTCGGGTTCTTCGTCAACACGCTGGTGCTGCGGACCGATACGGCGGGTGACCCGAGTTTCGCGGAGTTGCTGGGTCGGGTGCGGGAGTCGGATCTGGGGGCGTTCGGGCACCAGGATGTGCCGTTCGAGCGTCTGGTGGAGGAGCTGAATCCGGCGCGGTCGTTGGCCCGCCACCCCCTCTTCCAGGTGATGCTGCTGCTGGAAGGCGACCGGACGGCCTCGGCGCCGCTCACCCTCGGCGCCCTGCCCGCCACCGTGCAGTCGACGGCCGGATCGGTGGCCAAGTTCGATCTGAGCATCGGCATGGGCGAGACCTTCGACGCGGACGGCGAGCCCGCCGGCCTGGAATGCGCGATCGACTTCGCGACGGATCTGTTCGACCGGGAGACGGTGGAGTCGCTGGCGGTGCGGTTCGGGCGGTTGCTGCGGGCGGTGGTGGAGAGTCCGGAACTGCCGGTGGGCCGGGTGGAGTTGTTGGCGGCGGAGGAGCGGGCCGGGCTGGTGGGTGGCGGGTTCACGTCGCTGCCGTCGCGGGTGTCGCTGGTGCCGGAGGTGTTCGAGGCGCAGGTCGCGCGGACTCCGGAGGCGGTGGCGCTGGTCGTCGGCTCGGAGCGCCTCACGTTCGCGGAGTTGAATGTGCGGGCGAATCGGCTGGCGCATCGGTTGATCGCTGCGGGGGTGGGGCCGGAGTCGGGTGTGGCGTTGGCGCTGCCGCGTTCGGTGGAGTCGGTGGTGGGGTTGCTGGCGGTGTTGAAGGCCGGCGGGGTGTACCTCCCGCTGGACGCCGAGTACCCCGCCGACCGCATCGCCCGTACGCTCGCCGACGCGCAGCCCGTCCTCGCCGTGACCGACGATCGCTGGCCGCACCCGGAGTTGCTGGCCGGGCTGACCGTGGTGGAGGCCGGTGACGTGGCCGGTCCGGAGTCGGAACCGGTCGCGCGGGCTTCGGCCGGGGACGCGGCGTATGTGATTCACACGTCGGGTTCGACGGGTCGTCCGAAGGGCGTGGTGGTGTCGCACGGGAGCCTGGCCGCTCTGCTGGCGGCGCATCGTGTCGGTGTGATGGCGGGTCGGGTGCGGTCGCGGGTGGCGTTGACGGCGTCGTTGTGCTTCGACGCGTCGTGGGACGGCCTTCTCTGGCTGGTGGCCGGGCATGAGCTGCATCTGGTCGGTGATGAGGTGCGCCGGGACGCGGCAGCGCTGGTGTGCCATGTCCGCGAGCGCGGTATCGGGGTGCTGGAGGTGACGCCGTCCTTCGCCGAGCAGTTGGTGGAGGAGGGGTTGCTCACCGGCTGCCCGCCGGAGCTGTTGCTGCTCGGTGGTGAGGCGGTGGGCCAGGCCCTGTGGACCACCCTGCGGGAAGCTCCGGCGACGGAGGCGTACAACCTGTACGGGCCGACGGAGGCGACGGTGGACACGCTCGTCCACCCGCTGGCCGCGACGGAGCAGCCGGTGCTGGGCCGTACGGTCGCCGGGACGCAGGCCTATGTGCTGGACGAGTGGTTGAACCCGGTGCCGGCGGGGGTGGCGGGGGAGTTGTACCTGGCGGGGGCGGGTCTGGCCCGGGGGTATCTGAACCGGCCGGGGCTGACCGCGGAGCGGTTCGTGGCCTGCCCGTTCGTGTCCGGGGAGAGGATGTACCGCACCGGCGACCTGGTGCGCCGTTCGCGGGACGGTGAGTTGGAGTACCTGGGCCGCACCGACCAGCAGGTCAAGATCCGGGGCTTCCGGATCGAACTCGGCGAGATCGAACAGGTCCTGAGGCGGCACCCCCGGGTGTCGGCGGCCGTCGTCCGCCCGGTCGAGGACCGGGCAGCGGGCACTCGTCTGGTCGCCTACGTGGTGGCCGACGGCCGGCTGGACCAGGCAGGTCTGCGGGCCTTCGCGGGCGGGTTCCTGCCCGGCTACATGGTGCCGGCCGCCGTCGTCCCGCTCGACGCGCTGCCGCTCACCGGCAGCGGCAAGCTCGACCACCGGGCCCTGCCCGCCCCGGACTTCGCCGAACTCGCCGGGGGCCGCGCGCCGCGCACCGAACAGGAGCGGGTCCTCTGCGGGCTGTTCGCCGAGGTCCTGGGGATCGCCGGGGTCGGCATCGACGACGACTTCTTCGCGCTCGGCGGTCACTCCCTGCTCGCGATGAAGCTGCTCGCCCGGATCCGTGCTGCCCTCGGCGCCGACCTCGGGATGCGCGCGCTGTTCGAGGCCCCGACCGTCGCCGGACTGGCCGGCCGGCTCGGTGCCGGGCCGGCCGCCGACGCCCTGGACGTACTGCTGCCGCTGCGCACCGGTGGCGGCCTGGCCCCGCTGTTCTGCGTCCACCCGGCCGCCGGCATCAGCTGGGTCTACTCCGGCCTGCTGCCGCACCTCGGCGCCGACCGGCCGGTCTACGGTCTGCAGGCCCGCGGTCTGCGCGGGGAGGCACCGGCGAGCGTCGCCGAGATCGCCGAGGACTACGTGCGGCAGATCCGGGCGGTGTGGCCGTCCGGCCCGTACCACCTGCTCGGCTGGTCCTTCGGGGCGGTCGTCGCGCAGGAGATGGCCGTCCGGCTCCAGGCCGAGGGCGCACCGGTCGGTGTGCTCGCCCTGCTCGACGGCGCACCGGTCACCGGCCACGGTCCGGCGGCCGTCGACGGGCCGGAGGAGGACGAACCCGTCGACACCCTGGCCGAGTTGCTGCTGTCACTGGGCTACGACCCGGAGGCCGGGCGCGGCCAGGCCGAGCTGGCCGCCGTCCTGGGGGAGGCCGCCGCCGAGCTGCCCGGCATGTTCGAGCGGCACCGCAAACTCATGGCCGAGCACGTGCCCGGCCGCTACCGGGGCGACGCCGTCTTCTTCGGCGCGACCCTCGACAAGCCCGCCGACTGGCCCTACGAACGGTCCTGGCGGCCGTACCTGGACGGCCGGATCGAGCCCCACCGCCTCGCCTGCGCGCACGGCGAGCTGACCCGTCCGGAACCCCTCGCACGGATCGCCTCCGTGCTCGCCGAGAAGCTTGGAGAGTGACCCGCGATGTCCGTCACCACCCCCGCCATGGCTCCGCCGGAGCCGTCCCGCAGCCGCTGGGGGCTGTGGGCCCAGGCCGACTTCCGTCGGCTCTGGATCGGTGAGACCACCAGCGGTCTCGGTACGGCGGTCGGCAACGTGGCGCTGGCCCTGGTGGCCGTCGTCACCCTGCACGCCAGCCCGCTCGCGGTCGGCCTGCTGACCGCCTCGGCCTGGCTGCCCTGGCTCTTCCTCGGGCTGCCGGCCGGTGCCTGGGTGGACCGCTGGCCCAAGCTGCGGGTGATGCTGGTCTGCGACCTGCTGCTGCTCGTCCTGTTCGTCAGCGTGCCGGTGGCCGGCTGGCTCGGTGTGCTGACCATGGCCCAACTGGTGCTGGTGGCCCTGCTGACCGGCGGGGTGAAGGTGTTCTTCTCCACCGCGTACGGGGCGGTGCTCCCGTCGCTGGTGGCCAAGGAGGACGTGCTGGAGGCGAACGTCAAGCTGCGTTCCGGGGAGTCGGCGGTGGAGATCGCCGGTCCCGGTGCGGCCGGCCTGCTGTCGCAGGTCTTCGGCGCGACCAGCGGCCTGCTCGCCGACGCGGTGAGCTACCTCGTCTCGGCGGTCTGCGTGGCCCGGATCACCGTGGTGGAGCAGCCTCCGCCGCCGTCGCAGCGGCGGGGCATCCTGAAGGAGATCGGCGAGGGCGTGGGCTTCCTGGCCCGCGACCCGTACCTGCGGACGCTGGCCTGCTTCGGGGCGGTCGGCAACCTCGGGCTGAACGGCATCCAGGCCGTCCAGACGGTCTTCCTGGTGCGCAGCGTCGGCATCGGATCCGGCGAGGTGGGCCTGGTGTTCGCGGTGGTGAGCATCGGCGGGCTGGCCGGCGCGGCGGTGGCCGGGCGGCTGGCCGGGCGGCTGGGCAGCGCCCGCGGGCTGCTGCTGTGCGAGCTGGTGGTCGCGCCCTTCATCTTCCTGCTGCCGATGGCCGGCGACCAGCTGCCGCTCGCGGTCAGCGCGCTCGCGTGGTCGGTGGCCGTCTGCGGCGTCGTGGCCGGGAACGTGCTGGCCGGCAGTTTCTACCAGTCCTACTGCCCGCCCGCGATGATCGGGCGGATCAGGGCCAGCGCCTCGACCGTCAACTACAGCGCGATCCCCCTCGGCGCCCTGCTCGGCGGCTGGCTCGGCGAGGTGCTGGGCCCGCGCACCACGATCTGGATCATGGCGGGTGTGCTGCTGTCCGCAGGCGCCGTGCTGCTGGCGAGCCCGCTGCGCGGAATGCGCGACTTCCCGGCGCGCCCCGAACACGGCGACCACCGCGCCGACGACGCGCGGCCCGAGCCCGCCGTCTGACCCCGCCGCCTGAGCCCGCCGTCTGACCCCTCCGCCTGACCCGCATACCCCGCCCCGACCGCCCGATCCCTCACCCCGGAGCCCTCCGATGACCCGCACTGCCCGCCCGCGCCACTACCTGATGTGCCGTCCGACCCACTTCGAGGTCACCTACGCGATCAACCCGTGGATGGACCCGGCGAAGCCGGTCGACACCGGGCTCGCCGTGGCGCAGTGGGAGCGGTTGTACGCGCTCTACCAGGAGCTCGGTCACCGGGTCGACCTGATCGACCCGATCCCGGGCCTGCCCGACATGGTCTACGCGGCCAACGGCGCCACCGTGGTGGACGGCAAGGTGCTCGGCGCCCGCTTCCGCAACGCCGAGCGGGCCGCCGAGGGCCCCGCCTACCTGGAGTGGTTCCGCGCCCGGGGCTTCGAGACGCGCGATCCGGAGCACGTCAACGAGGGCGAGGGGGACCTGCTGCTGACCGCGGGCTCCGTGCTGGCCGGGCGGGGCTTCCGCAGCGTGGCCGACGGGCACGCGGAGGCCCAGGAGTTCTTCGGGCGCCCGGTGATCGGCCTGGAGCTGATCGACCCGCGCTACTACCACCTGGACACCGCGCTGGCCGTGCTGGACGGTGACGAGATCATGTACAACCCGGAGGCCTTCTCGGCCGGCAGCCGTGCCGTCCTGCGCCGGCTGTTCCCCGACGCCCTGCTGGTGGACGGCGCCGACGCGGCGGTGTTCGGCCTCAACGCCGTGAGCGACGGCCTGCACGTGGTGCTGCCGGAGGCGGCCGTCGGCCTGGCCGCGCGGCTGCGCGAGCGCGGATTCCGGCCGATCGGGATGGACCTCAGCGAGCTGCTCAAGGGCGGTGGCAGCGTGAAGTGCTGCACCCTGGAGATCCGCGCGGCGGCCTGAACGGCAGCCTCGACGGGCGGCCTGAGCGGGTGGCCTGAGCGGGCGGCAGTGATCACCGGTGCTCGGTTGTAGATCCGCCGTTGAACGCCCCCGGCCAGACTGGTGCCACACCACGACGGAAGCCCTTCCCCACCAGGGAAGCGAGCCAAGGGAGCACCAGAGATGACGCAGCGTCCGGCCACCGCCCCCATCCGCCTCCGCCTGTTCACGGTCGGTCTCGGGGTGGCCGTCGCCCTGGGTGCCGGTCTCTCCGCCACGGCCGCCGTGGCGGAGACGGCCGGCACCGGGACGGCGACGGTGGTGAGCGGCGGCGCAACGCCGACGCCCACCCCCGCCCAGCCCAGCCCCACCGGCACCGTCCACGGCAGCACCGGCGACTGGAACAGCACCGGTTCCTGACTACACCGGTTCCAGACCGCACCGGCTCCTGGCCTCACTGGCTCCAGACCGCACCGGAACAGCGGCAGGATCGATTCTTCAGTAGCTGGTCATCAGCTCGTCAGCGGCCCGGCCCGCAGCTCGTCACCGGAGCGCCCGCCGCCCCCCGGCCACCGCCCCGACGCCCATCCGAGACGGACGGAGCCGCCGGCGTCGACGGAGCCGAAGCGGCAGAAGAGGCCGAAGCAGCCGTAGCAGCCGTAGCGGCCGAAGGGTTCGAACCCTCCCCCCGGGGCAGCAGCCCCGCCACCTCCTCCGCCTCCGGCAGCCCCAGCCGGACGAAGATCCGGTGCGCCTCCCGCAGCCGGCCCCACGCCGCGGCCTCCCGCCCGAGGTCCGCCAGCGTCCGGCCCAGCACCACCAGCGCGTGGCCCTGGTCCCGCTCGGCCCCCAGTTCCTCGCACAGCGTCAGCGCCTGCCCGGCGTGCTCCAGCGCCTCGTCCGTCCGGCCCAGCGAGCGCAGACTGTCCGCCATCCGGTAGCGGGCGTGCGCGGCCCGGGCCCGCAGCCCGGCCGCCGAGGCCACCGCCAGGCACTCGCCGAACCAGGTGACGGCCTCCTCGTGCTGCCCCAGCCCGTGCAGTGCCAGCCCCAGTACGTACAGCGTGTACGCCCGGCCGGGATCGTCGTGCCGGGTCCGCAACTCGGCGAGCGCCTCGTGGCAGATCGGTACGGCCTCGGCGGCCCGCCCGCTGCGCACCCGGGCCAGCGCGGCGTTCACCGTCGTCACCAGCGCCCCGGAGCGGTGGCCGAGTTCGCGGGCCAGCAGCAGCGCCTCGTCGTAGTGCCCGACGGCCTCGTCGTAGCGGCTGAGGAACTGGCAGACCAGGCCGAGGTCGTTCAGCGCCTGGCGCAGGATCACCGTGTCGCCCGCCGAGCGGGAGGCGGCCACCGCCAGCCGGGAGGCCGCCTCGGCCTCCTCCAGACGGGTGGCGGCCAGGGCGACGTTGCCGCGGAGGAAGTGCGCCCGACCAGCTGCCCGGTGGTCGGTGTGGTGGTCCGCGGCGGTGGCCAGGGCCTCCGCCGTACTGGCGAGCTGGCGGCTGGGCGGGGCGAGGACGAACGGCGTGAGCGCGATCAGCAGGTCGATCGCGGCGCGCAACGCATCCGGTGCCGCGCCGCCGTCGGCCGGGGCCGGCGCGGTGTCGTCCGCGACGGTCCAGCATGCCACCTGGGCGGCGAGCGCGATCGCCCCGGAACCCTCCGCCTCGGCCCAGGCCCGGGCGCCGTCCGGGCCGCCGAGGTCCACGCCCGCGCTGCGGGCCGGCCCGAGCGCACCGGCGGCCGGATCTCCCGGGACGGCGTGCTGGAAGGCCGCGCACGCGGTGGCCAGCAGGTGGTCCAGCAGCCGGTCACGGGCCTCCACGGCCGCGCCCGGGTGGTCCGGGCGCCGCCGGGCGAAGGCGCGCAGCAGGTCGTGGTAGCGGTAGCGGCCGGGGAACGGCGACTCCATCATCGCCACGTCCACCAGGGACTCCAGCAGGTCCTCGGCGTCGTACTCGTCCAAGTCCAGCAGGGCGGCCGCGGCGGGCAGCCCGATGTCGGGGCCGTCCACTGAGGCGGCCAGCCGGAACGCCCGGGCCTGGGCGGGCGTCAACTGGCGGTAGCTCAGTTCGAAGGCGGCCTCCACCGCCAGGTCGCCGATGCGCAGCTCGTCGATCCGCCGCCGTTCGACCGCCAGCCGGCGGCCCAGCGTCTGGACCGTCCAGCTCGGCCGGGCGGCCAGCCGGGCCGCCACGATCCGCACCGCGAGCGGCAGGTGGCCGCAGACGAGCAGCAGCTCCCGGGCGGCCTCCGGCTCGGCGGCCAGCCGCTCGGCGCCGATCGTGCGGCCCAGCAGTTCGAGTGCCTCCGCCGGCTCGAACACGCCGAGGTCGGCCTGGACGGACGAGGGCAGGCCCGAGAGGCGGGTACGGCTGGTGGTGAGCACGGCGCAGCCGACCGCGCCCGGCAGCAGGGGCCTGATCTGCGCGGTGTCGTGGACGTTGTCGAGCACCAGCAGCAGCCGCCGGCCGTCGACCACCGAGCGGAACAGCGCCGAGCGGGCGTCCAGCCCCTCGGGCACCCCGTCGGCCGGCACGCCGAGCGCCACCAGGAAGCTGCTGAGCACCGCCTCCGGGTCGGCCGGGGTGGTGTCGGCGCCCCGCAGGTCGACGTAGAGCTGCCCGTCGGGGTAGGAGTCCCGGGCCCGGTGGGCGACGTGCAGGGCCAGCGCGGTCTTGCCGACCCCGCCCATGCCGACCACGGTCGCGATCACCAGCGCCTGCTGGCCCGGGGCGCCGAGGGCCTCGCCCAGCCGCTCGACCTGGACGGTGCGGCCGGTGAAGTCCGCCGCGTCGGGCGGCAGCTGGGCCGGTCTGGGCGCCGTCGTGCTGGTGCCGGCGGGCGCGGCGGGCGCACCCGCCGCCGTGGGGCCGTCCGGCGGATCCTGCGCCTCGGGCCCGGGCCCGGCCGGCTTCACCGGGCCGGGGAGCAGCGCCGCGGCCGGCGCCGGGGCGGCGAGCGACAGGTCGCCCTCCAGGATCCGCCGGTGCAGCTGGTCCAGCTCCGCCCCGGGCTCCACCCCCAGCTCGTCCAGGAACAACTGGCGCACGCCCCGGTACACCGCCAGCGCGTCCGCCTGCCGCCCGGCCTGGTACAGCGCGCGCATCAGCAGCCCGTACGCCCGCTCGTGCAGCGGGTGCTCGGTGGTCAGCGCGGTCAGCTCCGGGATGCACCGGGAGAAGCGGCCCAGCGTCAGATCGAGGGCGATCCGCTCCTCCAACAGGGTCAGCCGGAGCTCCTGCAACCGCTGGCGCTGCCGCTGCGCGAACGGGCCGGGGATGCCGGCCAGCGGCTCGCCCTGCCACAGCTCCAGCGCCTGGTTCAGCAGGTCACGCGCCTGCTGCGGCTGTCCGGCGGCCGCCGTGCGCTCGGCCTGCGCCGCCAGCTCCTCGCCCTGCGCCGCGTCCACCGAGTGCTTGGGCAGCACCAGCCGGTAGCCGTCCCCGACCGAGGTCAGCACGGTCGGCGCGTCCGGCTCGTCGCCGTGCAGGATCTTGCGCCACCGCCAGGCGTACGTCCGCACCGTCGTCACCGCGGTGCTCGGCGGCTCCTCGCCCCACAGGGCGTCGATCAGGTCCGTGGCGCTCGCGCCGTGCCCCGGCCGGAGCAGCAGCACCGCCAGCATCGCCTGTTGCTGGGGACTGCCGACCTTCAGCACGGTCGTGCCGCGCTGCGCTCTCATCAACCCCAGCACCGAGAACCGGAAATCACTCATTCGTGCACCTGCCCGCTTCATGTGCCCGCCCCCGCCCACGCACGCGTCCGCCCCCCGATTGATGAGTCCCTATCAACCCACGCCAGCCGGTGGGCTGTCGAGAGATCGTCGACCCCGTAGTGATCCGGTGTTGATCGCCCACCGTCACAATCACTGGTGTGGCCCCCCAGCCGTCGGCCCGGTACGACCCGCCGGGCCCGCCACACCCCCCGGGTGCCGCCGCCCGGGCGACCACCACGTTTCTCGGAGGCCGACGCCAGTGAACACCGACCTGCTCTACCGGTTGCTCGACGTCGACCCGGTCGCCGGACCGGTCGAACTGCTCCACCGCGCCCGCGGCGCCCGCGACCTCCCCTACCTGGTGCTCGCCGCGCTCGTCCGGGAGGACGTCCGGATGGGCGAGCACGCCCGCGCCGAACTGCAGCGCGCCCGCGACCGGGCCGACTGTTACGCCCGGCTCGCCCGCGACCTCGCCGACGCCACCGGGGTGCGCCCGATCCGAGACCTCCCGCTGGCCGGCTACTACCCGTCCGACCTGCCCCGGCCGCTGGGCGAGCTCACCCTCGTCAGCCCCACCGAGGCCGCGCTCTGGCAGGCCGTCAGCCGGCTGGTCACCGAGCACCCGGTGGAGTCCGTGGAGGTCACCCTGCTCGGCGAGCGCCCCCGGCACACCTCCGTCACCCTGCGCTGGCCGGCCGAGGACCCGCTGCTCGACCCGTGGTACCAGGTCCGGCTCGGAACCGCCGCGCTCACCGGCGACCTCGCCACCGTCCCGGTCCGGCCCTACCTGGCCGCCGACGACCACGTCGAATGCCTGATCGCCCTCGCGGAGGAGGGGCTCGGCCGCGCCTTCCGGGCAGGTGACGTGATCGACGTGGCCCGCCTGGCCCGGCAGTCCTTCGAAGCCGTCGAGACCGCCGCCGTGGTCGCCGCCTACCGGCTCGCCCCGGAGGCCGTCGCGCTCCTCGACCTCGCCGCCGAACACGTGCCGCTGGGCTCCCTGGGCGGCGTGCGCACCGTCCTGGAAGCCGAGGTCGCCCCCGAACTCCACCGCCGCGAAGCCCTCACCCGCCCGCTCCGACCGCGGCACGGCACCCTGCTGCGCCGCACCGTCATCCGGCACCAGTGGGACGAGGCCCGCCTCCTCCCGGCCGGACCCGCCACCCTGCTGCTCACCCCGGTCGCCGACTTCCTCCTCGCCCCGGAGGGCGTCCGCCCGACGGCCCCCGCCCGCGCCGCCGCCCTCACGGCCCTACGGGCCTGGGACACCACCGCCCCCGCCACCCCGGACGGCACCCCCCGCGCCCGCCTCCCGGAGTCCAAACACGGGTGAACACGACCGCCCTCCGGGCCGCCCGCCTCGACGACGGGTCAGCTCCTCGGGACGAGGGTGTTCTCGTTGGTGCGGCCGGCGGCGTAGTCGTCGATGTTGCGGGTGGTGGCGTCGATGATCTGGGTGACGGCGGTGTGGGTGAAGTAGGCCTGGTGGCTGGTGACGAGGACTTGGGGGAATGTGACGAGGCGGGCGAGGGTGTCGTCGGTGATGCCTTCGATGGAGCGGTCGGTGAAGAAGACGCCGGTTTCCTCTTCGTAGACGTCGAGGCCGACGCCGGAGAGGCGGCCGGCGCGGAGGGTTTCGACGAGGGCGGCGCTGTCGATGAGGCCGCCGCGGCTGGAGTTGACGAGGATGGCGTCGTCCTTCATCCGGGCGAGGGCGGCGGCGTCGATGAGGTGGTGGGTGGCGGGGAGCAGGGGGACGTGCAGGCTGATGAGGTCGGCGCGGGTGAGGAGTTCGGGGAGTTCGGTGTAGGTCATGCCGAGGTCGAGGCAGGCGGGGTTCTGGGCGATGTCCCAGCCGAGCAGGTCGGTGCCGAAGCCGGCCGCGATGCGGGTGAAGCACTCGCCGATCTTGCCGGTGCCGATGACGCCGATGGTCATGCCGTGGATGTCGCGGCCGAGGAGGCCGTCGAGGCGGAAGTCGAACTCGCGGGTGCGGGTGGCGGCGCGGGTGAGGCGGCGGTTGACGGCCAGGGCCAGCGTCCAGGCGTGTTCGGCGACGGCGTAGGGGCTGTAGTAGGAGACCCGGGCGACGGTGAGGCCGAGGTCGGCGGCGGCGTCGAGGTCGATGTTGTTGAAGCCGGTGGAGCGTTGGGCGATCAGTTTGGTGCCGCCGGCGGCGAGGACGGTGAGGGTCTCGGCGTCGAGGACGGCGTTGACGCTGCTGCTGACGGCGGGGTAGCCGGCGGCGAGTGGGGCGGTGTCGCGGTTGAGGAACATGCTCAGGCAGCGCAGCCCGTGCCGGCCGGCGAAGGCCTGTTCCAGCAGCGGCCGTTCGTCGGCCTGCACCCCGTACGCGAGGATCTCCATCGGTTGCCTTTCCGCGAGTGGTCCGCTCCACGGGCCACGCTAGCGGGGCCGTCGCGGGGGCGCCCGTCGGACGCACGAGGGCCCGGACCGGTGGCGGTCCGGGCCCTCGACGGGGCGGGGGAGGTCAGATGACCGTCTCCGCCTCCAGGTAGCGCTCCTGCGGGACGGTCTTCAGCTCGGCGACCGCCTCGGCGATCGGCACCAGGTTGATGTTGGTGCCCTGCAGTGCGGTGATGTGCCCGAACGCGCCCTTGTGGACGGCCTCGACGGCGTGCCAGCCGAAGCGGGTGGCGAGCACCCGGTCGTACGCGGTCGGGGTGCCGCCGCGCTGGGTGTGGCCGAGGATCACCGGGCGGGCCTCCTTGCCGAGGCGGTGCTCCAGCTCGCGGGAGAGCTGGGTGGCGATGCCGGTGAACCGCTCGTGGCCGTAGATGTCCTTGGTGCCCTCTTCCCAGTGCATGGTGCCGGGCTCGGGCTTGGCGCCTTCGGCGCAGACCACGATGGCGAACTTCTTCTGCCGGTCGAAGCGTTCGCGGACGACGGCGGTCAGCTTGTCGATGTGGAACGGCCGCTCCGGGACGACGATGGCGTGCGCGCCGGCGGCCATGCCCGCGTTGAGCGCGATCCAGCCGGTGTGGCGGCCCATGACCTCGACGACCATGACCCGCTGGTGGGATTCGGCGGTGGTCTTCAGCCGGTCCAGCGCCTCGGTGGCGACCGAGACGGCGGTGTCGAAGCCGAAGGTGACGTCGGTGGAGGCGATGTCGTTGTCGATGGTCTTCGGGACCCCGACCACCGGCAGTCCGGCGTCGCTCATCAGCTTGGCGGCCTTGAGGGTGCCCTCGCCGCCGATCGGGATCACCGCGTCGATGCCGAGGTCCGCGCACAGTCGCTTGGCGCGCTCGACGCCGTCGCGCAGGTGGCTGGGCTGGACCCGGGACGAGCCGAGGATCGTGCCGCCCTGGGCCAGGATGCCGCTCACCGAGTCGAGGGTGAGCGGCCGGTGGACGCCCTCCAGGAGACCGCGCCAGCCGTCCTGGAAACCGATGATCTCGTCGCCGTGGTCGACCACCCCCCGGTGGACCACGGAACGGATCACCGCGTTCAGGCCGGGGCAGTCACCGCCGCTGGTCAGCACTCCGATACGCATTAGCTTTGCAACTCCCGAGCAGAACCGAGGAACGGCCGGACTACAGGCTGGGACGACGAGCCGTCACCGTAGCGGGGCGCTCCCACGCCGGAGTGGCGGGGAGGTGGCCGCGGGGTGAAGGACCGGCCGATCCGGACAGAACGCCCGAAAACGGCCGCGAAGTCGAGCATACGGCCCCTGGTCCGGCCGGGCAGGAGCCGACGCGGGAGCGGCGCCGTCGGCGCCCCCGCGCGGAAGTGCAGCCTGCTGCCGAGGAGGGTGTGCAGTAGGCAGCCCCATTGTGGTACGTCCGGGGCCGCCCCTGAACCGGGTGACCGCATCGCGGGCACCCGGTTCAGGGGCGGGCGGACGTACTACGCGGGGCGCGTCGTGGCGGCGATGCGCTCGGCGCGCAGCGCGTCGTACCAGGTGGTGTCGGCCGGCGGCAGGGCGTTGACGTCCAGCGCCAGCTTGATCAGCATGTCGGCCACGGCGGGGTTGCGGGCCAGCACCGGGCCGTGCAGGTAGGTGCCGAACACGGTGTCCCGCCAGGCGCCCTCGGTGCCGTCGCCGGTGCCGTTGCCCCGGCCGGCGACCACGGTGGCCAGCGGCTGGACGCCCTGGCCGAGGTGGGTGACGCCCTGGTGGTTCTCGAAGCCGGTCAGCTGCGGCAGGCCGAGGCGCGGGTCGACGTCGGCGAGGACGTCGCCGACGCAGCGGGCGCCGTCGCCGCGGGTGGTCCAGACGTCGAGCAGGCCGAGGCCCGGCTCGCGCTCGCCGAGGTCGTTGACGAACTCGTGGCCCATGATCTGGAAGCCCGCGCAGACGCCGAAGATGATCGCGCCGTTCTCGGAGGCCCGGATCAGGCCGCTGTCGTTGCGCAGCCGCTCGGCGGCGAGCCGCTGCGGACGGTCCTCGCCGCCGCCGATCAGGTAGATGTCGCCGCTGGTGGGGACGGACTGGTCGGAGCGGACGTCGATCCGGGTCACGTTGAGATGGCGCTGGCGGGCCCGGCGCTCCACGACCAGGGCGTTGCCGCGGTCGCCGTAGGTGCTGAGCAGGTCCGGGTAGACCCAGACCACGCGCAGGCTGCTCTCACTCATCCTCGAAGGCCTTCCGTCACGATCAGATGGGGCTGCAGGCGCGGCATCAGCCGGCCACGACCTTCCGCAGCTGCTGGAAGGCGGTGTAGTTGGCGATGGCCTCGATCCGGCCGGGCGGGGCCATCCGGACGGCCTGCTCCAGCGTGTCCACCACGTGGAACTGCAGTCCGGCGACCTCCAGGCGGACGGCCAGGTCCAGCTTGCGCTGCCCCATCACGAACACCGGGTGCCCGGCGAGGCGCTCGTAGTCGACGTCCCACAGCCAGGAGGTGTCCGTGCCGTCGGCGTCGAGCGCGTTGACGGAGAGGATCACCGGCGCGGGCGGGCCGTCGATCAGCGAGAAGGTCTCCAGCCAGCCGGCCGGGTTCTTGGCCAGCAGCAGCCGGATGTCCCGGCCCTGGTACTGGACCACGTCGTAGCGGCCGGCGACGGCCGAGACCGAGCGCATCCGCTCCAGCGCGACCTGCGGGGAGACGCCGAACACGGCGGCGACGGCGGCCGAGCTGGTGGCGTTGGCCAGGTTGGCCCGGCCGGGCAGCTGGAGCTGGATCGGCCAGGCGCCGCGCTGCGGGTCGATCACGTGGGTGCCCTGGAGCGCCCAGTGCGGGTTGGGGCGCCGGAAGCCGCACTCCTGGCAGAACCAGTCGTCGCCGGGGCGCTGCATCACACCGCCGCAGGCGGGGCAGGACCAGGCGTCCTCCTTCCAGGCCTGCCCGGCGGCCACCCAGACCACCTTCTTGCAGGAGGAGGCGGCCCAGGTCACCAGCGGGTCGTCGGCGTTGGCGATGACCACGGCCTCGGTGTCCTGAAGGCCCTCGCGCCACTTCTCGGCCATCATCCGGGTCTCGGCGGCGCGGTCGAGCTGGTCGCGGGAGAGGTTGAGCAGGGCGATCGCCTTGGGGCGGGTGTCGCGGGCGACGCCCGCCAGGTACTTCTCGTCGACCTCGATCACGCCGAAGCGGGCGTCCGAGCCGCCGGCCAGGGCGGAGGTGATGCCGGCCGGCATGTTGGCGCCCAGGGCGTTGGAGACCACCGGGCCGGCGGCGCGCAGCGCCTCGGCGATCAGGCGGGTCGTGGTGGTCTTGCCGTTGGTGGCGCTGACCAGGACGACGTCGAGGTGGTCGGCGAGGGTGGCGAGCAGGTCGGGGTCGAGCCTCAGGGCGACCTTGCCGCCGATCACCGAGCCGCTTCCGCGTCCGGCCTTGCGGGACACGGCGGCAGCGACCCGACCGGCCGTGACCGCGATCTTGGCGCGGGCCGGCAGCGAGGCGTCGCGTGCGCCTGTGGGCTCCGATTCGGTGCCTGCCATGCTCAGTGGTTCCTCCTTGCTGCGGCACCACCCGGGTCCGGATTAACGGGCCGTCGGGCGGCGGGGACGGGGCCAGCCTACCGACTCCGCCGCCCGGCTCGACGATCCGGACCCCAGGCAGCCTGCTGCGACGCGGCCGGAGGCGCCGCCTCGGGCGCCCTGACGGATCGTCGGGGAAGGCGGTGTACGGAGGGGGCCTTCGCCGCTTGGGACGCTCTCCGGGCTCTCGGGGTTCCCGGGTGAGGATGTGGTGAAGAAAAGATCAGCGGCCCGGACGGACGCAGGAGACCGGCTCGCCCGCGGCCAGCGTGGCGGTGATCACCAGGGTGCCGTCCTCGGCCCGGAAGTCCAGTGGCGCGGCCAGCCGGCGCATCGCGGTGATCAGCCCGGTGTTGGAGGCGTGGGTCACCGCGTACACCGTCGTCACACCGGCCGCCCGGGCCGCCGCCGACAGCTGCCGCAGCAGGGCCGGACCGAGTCCGCGCCGCTGCCAGGCGTCCTCGACCAGCACCGCCAGCTCCGCCTCGTCGTCGTCCCACATCAGGTGCCCGAGGGCGACGATCCGCCCGTCGGCGGCCGTCGCGGCGAGGCTGTGGCCGTGCCGGGCGTCCAGCAGGTGGTCCAGGTAGCGGCCGGCGTCGCGGACCGGCCCGTGGTAGCGCAGCCGCAGCGAGGCGGGGGAGCAGCGGAGGTGCATCGCCAGGGCCGCGGCCCGGTCGGCCGGTCCGGCGGGGCGCAGCGTCAGCGCCGCCCCGTCCGCCAGCGTCAGGCGGGACGGCGCCGCCCGGTCCGGCTCCGTCACGGCTCGCGGCCGGTCGACCGGGGGGTGCGGACGGGCGGGCCGCAACGGGCCCCCGGTGAGCGCGGGCAGCCGGGCGGCCTGGCCCTCGGGCGCCGCGCACCTGCGGTCGGACCTGCGGAAAGGCCGGTGCCAGAGCCGTTCGGGGCGAGTGCGTGATGCCGTCATGCCGCCGACGCTACCGACGCCGCGCTTCCGGCCGGTTACGTGATCGTGAACGCAGGAATGACCTGGGCGGTTCCGGAGCGTGACGAGCGCGGCCATGTCCCGGGGGCTCGACGGGGCTCGACCGGCCCCGACCGGGCTGTTGACCTGAACACGCTCACGGATGGCGCAGAATCCGGGAACGGACGAGCCCCTTCGGATAGGGATGGCTCGGCTTTCCGCCGATCCCACCTCCCCCGAAGGGGCCCACATGTCCTTCCCCTCGTCCCTCCTGAAGAAGTCCGCCCTCGTGCGGCGGTCCGTACTGGGCGCGGTGTGCTGCGCACTGCTGCTGGCCGCGCCGATCGCCCTCGCCCAGCCGGCGGCCGCCGCGGACGGGCCCAAGACGCCCCAGGAGGCCGCCGCCTGCAAGGCTGTCGTCTCCACGCTGCTCGGCGGCTTCGGGTCGATGCTCGCGAACTCGGCGTGCGTCGTCCAGCCGAGCGACAGCTGAGCGACAACTGAGCGGTGGCCGGGCGACGGCCGAGTGACGGCCGGGCGACCCGGCGGGCCGGGGCCACCCGAGGGACCGCCTCAGGCCCCGGCCACCGCTGCCACCTGGGCGGCCGTATCTCACGGCTGCGGTTGAGCGGTCAGGGGTGGGACGGGTCGTCGGGGAGGGTGAGGGTGGCGAGGGCGCCGCCGTCGGGGTGGTTGGTGAAGGTGAGGTCAGCGCCGATGACCCGGGCGTGGCCGGTGGCGATGGTGAGGCCGAGGCCGTGGCCGCGTCCGCGTTCGGGGGCGTTGGTGCGGAAGCGCTGGGGGCCGCGGGCGAGGAGGTCGTCGGGGTAGCCGGGGCCGTGGTCGCGGACGGTGATCCGGTGGCCGTCGACGTGCAGCCGGATCGGCGCGGTGCCGTGCCGGTGGGCGTTGAGCAGCAGGTTGCCGAGGATGCGGTCGAGGCGGCGCAGGTCGGTGCGGACCTGGCGGTCGGCGGCCGCGTCCACGTCCACGTCGACCTCCAGGCCGGTGAGCGTGACGGTGCGGCGCACCGCCCGCTCCAGCGGGACGGGGGCGAAGTCCGGGATCTCGGCGTCGGCGTCGAGGCGGGAGACCTCCAGCAGGTCCTCGACCAGCGAGCGCAGGGCCTGCACCCGGTTCTGGACGAGTTGGGTGGGGCGGCCGGGCGGGAGCAGTTCGGCCGCGGTGACCAGGCCGGTGAGCGGGGTGCGCAGTTCGTGGGCGACGTCCGCCGTGAAGCGCTGCTCGTCCTCCAGCCGCTGGTGCAGGGTGCGGGACATCAGGTCGACGGCGGCGGCGAGGTCGGCGACCTCGTCCTTCCCGTCGACGAGCTCGCCGATCCGGGTGTCCGTCCGGCCGGCGGCGATGCCCCGGGCGGCCGTCGCCGCGGTGCGCAGTCGGCGGCTGATCCGGTCGGCGACGAGCACGCCGGCCAGGACCGTGGTGAAGACCGCGGCGACGACGGTGATCAGGATGATCCGGTCGAGGTCGGCGATCGCCTGCCGGTCCTGGGTGAAGTCCACCCGGACGGAGAGCACCCCGGTCTGGACCGGTCGGGCCGCCCACATCGACTCGCCCTGCGGACCGCCGGCGAGCAGCGAGCCCTCACGGCCGTCGGCCGCGAGCGTCCGCAGCCCCTGGGGCAGCGCCGGGTCGTCCAGGGCGAACCGGTCGGTGACCTCGCCGCGCTTGTAGGTGTCCACGGCCGAGCCGAGCGCGGCGAGCGCGGCGGCGCGGGCCTGGTCCACGTGCTGACGGATCATCGCCTGGTGGACCAGCAGGCCGACGGCCACCGCCACCAGGACGGCGATGGCGGCGACGGCGGTGGCGATCTGACGGCGCAGGGTCATGCCGGACGCCGCAGCTTGTAGCCGAACCCGCGGACGGTCTCGATCCGGCCGGAGCCGATCTTGGCGCGCAGCCGCTGCACGTGGACGTCCACCACCCGGGTGTCGGCGCCCCAGTCGTAGTCCCAGACGCGTTCCAGCAGGGTGGAGCGCTCCAGCACGATGCCGGGCGCGGCGGTGAACTCCAGCAGCAGCCGCAGCTCGGTGGGGGTGAGCGGGACGAGGTGGCCGTCGACGCGCACCTCCATGCTGTCGGTGTCCACCTGCATGCCGTCGAAGCTGCGCAGCGCGGAGGAAGGGGCGTCCGCAGGCACGGCGGCGGTGGGAACGGCGACGGCAGACGCTGCGACGGGGACGGCGGGGTCCACCGGCTCCTCGGGCAGCGCGGGTTCGGCCGGGACCACCCGCACCCGGCGCAGCACGGTGCGGATCCTGGCGACCAGCACGGCGCTCTCGAAGGGCTTGACGACGTAGTCGTCCGCCCCGGCCTCCAGACCGGACACCACGTCGACCGGGTCGGTGCGCGCCGACATCATCAGGATCGGCAGCTGGCTCTCCTCCCGGATCCGGCGGCAGAGTCCGACCCCGTCGAGGAGCGGCAGCATGACGTCCAGCAGGAGGAGGTCGGGGCGCACGGCGTGGAAGGCCTCCAGGCCCTCCAGGCCGTCGGCGGCCGTGGTGACCGGGAAGCCGTAGCGCTCCAGGGCCATCCGGGTGGCCTCCCGGATCACCTCGTCGTCCTCGACGAGCAGGATGTGCGGGTGGGCGGGCGCGGCTGCGGGGGTCATGGCTTCGCTTCCGAGGGAGCCGAGGGCGGGCGGATGGGGATCGGGACGGCCGTTTTCGGGGAGGAGACGCCCGCGCCGGCTTCGGGCAGGGAGGGCTGCGGCTGGGCGGATGGGCGGCCGCTGCGCTGGGCGACGGCGGGGCCGGCGGAGGGCGTGCTGGTGGGCGTCTGTGCGGCGCCGTTCGTGGCTCCGCCGGCCGGGCCGGCGATCGGGCCGGCGATCGGGCCGGTGTCCTCGACCTTCCGCTCCAGCAGGCCGAGCCGGACGCCGTCCCACTGGTAGTGGCTGCTGGTCCGGACGAACGCGCCGGTCGGCTCGTAGAGCCACAGGTCGGATCCCACGGTCGCGGCGCTGAACCCCTTCAGCACCTCGACCTGGAGGATGGGCAGCAGCCGGTCGTCGGCCAGCAGGTAGACGTGCAGGACCACGGGCCCGGGGGTGGCGACGGAGACGACCAGTTCCTCCCGCCCGTCGCCGGTGAGGTCACGGAACTCGGGGCTGCGGACGTCGCAGGCGGGGCAGGAGTCCAGGGCGCGCCGCTCCTCCGGGCCCACCGTGGAGTCCTTGGCGAGGACGGTGCGGACGTCGACCGTCCTGATGTCGTGCCCGGGGACGGTCACGTCCGGGACGGGTTGCGGCGCGGCCTGGGTGGCGGCCCCGGCGCCGGTGGCGGGAGGGCGCGGCGGCGGGGAGGCCGCCAGGTCGGGCCAGAGCGGCTGGGCCACCAGCGGCGGCGCCACCGGCTGGGTGGCGCCGTGGTCCTGGAGCCCGCCGGGGGTGGCACGGCCGAGGGCCAGGGCCGCGAGCGTCACGAGGACGGCCAGGGCGGCGAGGGCCGCCACCGGCACGGCGACGGGCCGGCGGCGGGGTGGGGATGCTGCTGCCACGGTCGGTGCTCGTCCTCCTGGTCTGCGGCGATGTGCCGGTTCGTCCCCGCTCCGGCCTCGGTGGTAGGTCGCGTGGACGGCGGTCGGTGGTTCCCGTCCCGCCGTCCCGGCCGCCGCGCCGGTTCGACAGTCGAAACGACCCGACGGCCGGGACGACCGGGACGGCGCGGTGGCTTCAGCCGGTCGCGCCGCCCGGACCGGCCAGGTCCGCCAGGACGATGATGTTGTCCGTCCAGTGCCCGTCCGAGCCGATCCGCCCGCCGCAGGTGATGAGCCTGAGAGCGGGTTCGGGAGTGTCACCGTAGACCGTTTCGGTCGGGAAGCGGTCCTTGGCGGCCTGGAGCAGCGAGCGGACCTTGAAGTCCACGGTGCTGCCGTCCGCGCGCCGCACCTGGATCAGGTCGCCCGGCCGCAGCTTCGGTACGCCGTGGAAGACCGCCGGGCCGTGCGCGGTGTCGTAGTGCCCGATGAGGACGGCGGGGCCGGCCTCCCCGGGCGTCGGCCCGTTGCGGTACCAGCCGACCTCGTCGGCCCGGTCGGCGGCCGGCACTTCGACCGTCCCGTCGGGATTCAGCCCGAGGCCGGTCACCGGGGCGTCCACCCCGGCGGCCGGGACCAGCAGCCGGGTCGGCGCCGAAGCGGCGAAGGGCTTCGGCGCGCCGGCCGGGCTTCCGGCGGTCCCGGCCGTCCCCGTGGTCCCCGCGGTTCCGGGGCCTCCCGAGGGCGCGGCCGCCGGGTTGTCGGTACTGCCGTGCACCGAGGGCTCGACCCGCACCACCGGGGTGTGCCGGCCGGACAACGCCACGGTGGTGCCCAGCACCAGGCAGGCGAGGCCCGCCGCACCGAACGCCGTCCGGCGCAGTGTGCCCGGGCCGGGGGAGGCCTTGCGGCGCCGCCGGTTGCGGCCACCGCGCGGGAGGCCGTGGCGGGCCGGCCCGTCGGCGCCGGGCGTGCTGTCGGGCTGCCCACCGCCCGCCGGGGCCCCGGTACCCACCGGGCCCCCGGCGCCGCCTCCCCACCCGGTCAAGGGCGGGGGAACGGCGCCGGGGTGCCCGGCGGACTCGGGGCCGGTGTCAGCCGCGCGCACCGGAGCGGCGGCGCAGCATCGCGAAGCCCAGCGCACCGGCGCCGACGGCCGCGACGGCCCCGCCACCGGCCAGCATCAGGCCGTTGCTGTCGGTCTCGCCGGATCCGTCGCCGGCCTGGGCCGCGCCCTTGGGCACCTCGCGGACCTGGGCCTTGCCGTCACTGGAGACCCCGGCGCCACCGGCGGCGGGCTGCACGGCGGGCCCGGTGCCGGCGCCGGCGGAGGGCTTCGCCGTGGGGGTGGCACCCGCGACCGAGGGGGCACCCGGGGCGGCCGGGGCGGGCTTGGCCGGGCTGGGCGTCGAGGTGGGGGTGGCCGACACGCCGGCACCCGCAGCAGGCGTGGCGGACGGGGTCCCGTCGGCGAAGGCCTGTCCGCCGGTGACGACGGTCAGCAGCGCGCCCCCGGTCAGGGCGCAGACGGCCAGCACGCGGCGGGCGGGGGAGCGGTGGGTACGGCTCCTGCTCATACGGTGTTCTCCTTCGTCATGGACGCCTACCGGCCGGGGCGGCCGGTGCGTCGTCCATGACGGTAGGAGGCCCGTGTCGCGGTCCCCGGCCGGTCGTGTCACGGCCGCCCATCGGCTGCGTAACGAACCCCGGGGGCCCGTTGCGGCCGGGGTGGTGGCGGCGGTGCCCGTGCGGTGGGAGGCCGTCCGGTTGACGCCCCGTCGGGTCGTGGGGGTAACCCCCCTCCCGGTCCGGGGGGCCGCTCCATGGCCCGGGGTCGCGGGCCCGGACACACTGGCAGCGGTTCGAACAGCGTGGTGGTAGGCCCCCGTTCCGGGGTGATGGGCGCCGTGAGCAGAGCGCCGGCCGACCGCGCGACGCCGCACCGCGCACGTGATGCCGTCCCACCTCCAGCCGATCGGGGTCCACCGATGACCAGTACCGCCGCCCACGCCGCGACCGCCCCCGCCCCCGACCCGACGAGCAGGAGGGGAGGGCGCTTCCGCTGGACCGTCGTCCTGCTGACCTCGCTCGCGATCGTCGGGTACGCCGTGGGGACGTACGCCCAGGCCGACCTGCCCATCGCCGCGTCGAAGGGCGGCCTGCCCGCCACCTACGCCGAGCGCCCGATGGCCGTCCAAGTCACCTTCTACGTCCACATCGTGACGGCCGCGCTCGCGCTGCTGGTCGGTCCGTTCCAGTTCTCCACCGCGCTGCGCCGGCGGTCCCCCGCCGTCCACCGCTGGACGGGCCGTATCTACGTCTTCGGGGTCGCGGTGGGATCCCTGGCCGCGTTCGTCATGGCGTTCTTCAACTCGGTCGCCTTCAACGGCTTCTTCGGCTTCGGCGGCCTCGCCCTGCTCTGGGCCTGGACCACCTGGCGCGGCTACCGCGCCGTCCGTGACCGCGACCTGCCGAGCCACCGCGCCTGGATGATCCGCAGCTTCGCCCTTACCTACGCCGCCGTCACCCTCCGGTCCTGGCTCGGCGTCCTCATCCTCCTCCAGACGCTCACCGCCCAGGGGCACGTCGACGGCCAGCGCTTCTTCGACAACGCCTACGCCGCCGTCCCGTTCCTCTGCTGGCTGCCCAACCTGATAGTCGCCGAATTCCTCATCCGCCGCCGGGGCCTGCCCGCCTACCGTGTCACTCCGGCCGGCCCGCAGTCCTGAGCCGGAGGCGGCGGGAAGGCTCGCGGGAGGGTCGTCAAACCCCCTCCTGCGTAGCGGAGTTGCGGAACCCGCCGCGTCGCCGCGTCGCCGTCGCAGTCAGCCGATGCGGGTGGGGGTGTCGAGGAGGGGGTGGCCGGTGGTGGTGAGGAGGGTGGTGAGGTCGGTGGGGGTGAGGGTGTGGGGGGCGCGGAGGTAGAGCTCGTCGACGGTGGTGCCGGGGAGGGGGTGGGGCTGGCGGGAGAGGATGGCGACGTGCTGGTCGGCCAGGGCGGTGTGGACGCGGGCCAGGCCGTCGGGGGTGCTGCGGGCGGCGGTGCGGACGCGCCACAGGGTGGTCGGGGGCGCGGGGGAGTGGGGGTGGTGGCGCTGGGACCACCAGGTGTGGAAGAGGGCGGTGGCGAGGAGGGCGAGGGCGGCGGCGGCGAGGACCACCGGGCCGTCGGGGCCGCGGACGACGATCTTGGCGACCAGGTCGGCCGCGGTGACCGAGACGAAGACGGCGGCGAGTTCGACGCTGTCGCGGCGCCAGCGGTGGGTGCCGGCGCCGCGTCGTCGGGCCCGGGGGAGGGTTGGCGTCGGCTGCATGGCCGGGTGCTCCGTGTGCTCCATGACAGCACCCTGCCCGACGGGTGTTTCCTGTCCACGAACCCGCCGTGACCTGGTGGTTAAGGTCGCCGGGCCCGCGTTACGGTTGCAGGTCCGCGGCCGCCGCCTTGACCTCGGCGAGCAGGAGCTCCAGGTCGGCCTCGGTGGTGGCGGCGTTGAGCAGGCAGGCCCGGAGCATCTCGCGGTCGCCGAGACGGGCTCCGGTGACGAAGACCCGGCCGCGCCGCTGGACGGCGGAGGGGAGTTCGCGGTTGAGGGCGTCGACGGCGGCCTCGTCGTGCCCGGGGGTGCGGTGGCGGAAGGCGACGATGGAGGTCTGTACCTCGGCCAGCATCTCCAACTCCCCGTCGGCCTCGATCAGTTCGCCGAGGCGGCGGGCGAGGGCGGTGCAGCGGGCGATGTCCCGGGCGATGCCGTCGCGGCCCTTGTGGGCGATGGTGGCCCAGACCTTGAGCGCGCGGAACGGGCGGGTCTGCTCGGTGCCGTACTCGGAGAACCAGCCGAGCGCGCCGGCCGCCTCGTCGCGCAGGTAGGAGGGGACGAGGCTGAAGGTGGCGCGCAGTTCCTCGGTGTCGCGCACCAGCGCGCAGCCGCAGTCGACGGGCACGCCCAGCCACTTGTGCGGGTCGAGGGCGAGGGAGTCGGCGCGCTCCAGGCCGGCGTAGCGGTGGGCGATGGCCGGGTCGAGCCTGCCGAAGGCCCCGTACGCGCCGTCGACGTGCAGCCACAGGCGCTGTTCGGCGCAGAGGTCGGCGATCGGGCCGAAGTCGTCGACGGCTCCGGTGCCGACGGTGCCGGCCGAGGCGACGACCAGGAAGGGCAGCAGTCCGGCGGCCCGGTCGCGTTCGACGGCGGCCCGCAGTTCGGCGGGGTCGAGGCGGCCGTCCGGCCCGGTGGCGACGGTGCGCAGGTGCCGGCTGCCGAGGCCGAGGAGTTCGGCGGCCTTGCGGACGCAGGAGTGGGTCTCGCCGGTGACGTAGCCGACCAGTGGCGGCAGGCCGGCCAGGCCGTCCTCGCGGACGTCCCAGCCGGCCCGGCGGGCGGCGCGGTTGCGGGCGGCGGCCAGGCACACGATGGTCGCCATCGAGGTGCCGGAGGTGAGCAGGCCGCCGCCGGCCGGGTGCGGGAAGCCGACGAGCTCGGCGATCCAGCGGACCACGGCGCGTTCCAGGTGGACGTCGGCGTGGTCGCCGCCGGCCGAGCTGGGGTTCATGGCGGAGGCGGCGAGGGTGGCGAGGACTCCGGCGGGTGCGGGGGCGGAGTTGACCCAGCCGAAGAAGCGGGGGTGGCCGTTGCCCATCGGGTGGGGGAGGACGTCCTGCCCGATGGCGGTGAGGAGGTCGGCGAGCGGGCGGCCGTCGGCGGGCAGCGGGGCGTCGAGCAGGGCCCGGCGGGCGGTGTCGTCCATCGGCTGCCAGACCGGGCGCCCGGGCAGTTCGGCGAGGTAGTCGGAGACGAGGTCGGCGGCGGTGTGCGCGGCGGCGCGGAAGTCCTCGGTGGTCATGATGGCGGCTCTCCAGGGGCGGGGGAGGCGCGGCGTCCTCGGCGCACCCTGATCGTTCGGTCCGGTGGACCGGTCGGCCGATCCTACGGACAGGGCCCGCGCCGTGCGGCGCGGGCCCTCCAGGTGAGACGGGGTGGTCGGTCCCGGTGGGACCGGCGGGTCAGTCGAGCGAGCTGGACAGGCCGCTGGCGGAGCGGCAGTAGCCCTGCATCTCCTTGTTGGTGATCTTGGCGCAGAGCCGGCCGGCCGCGCCGTCGTCCGTGTAGTTCACCGTGTAGTAGCTGACCAGGCCCTCGGCACAGGCCTTGCGCTGCCAGCCGTCGGCGGCGGTGCCGCACTGCTGGGCGGCCCAGTCCTCGCGGTCGAGGTTGTACTTCATCGTCCGCGAGCCGACGCCGCGGCTGCAGTCGGTCGCCCCGCCGCTGGCCTTGCCGCTGAGGCACCACTTGAGGGCGTCGGCGTAGACCTCGGGGTGGTTCGGGTAGTCGTGCGAGGAGAGGTAGAAGGTCGGGGCGTAGAAGAAGCACGCGGACTGGAACAGGCCCGGCTGGTCCTTGCACGGGTACAGCGGGTCCTGGGCGAGCTTGTCGGCGGGCAGGTTCGCCTTGGCCTTCTCGTCCTCCTCGTCCGGGCCGAAGAGCTGCATGAACAGCCCTTCGGAACAGCGGATCTTGTTCTGGTCGCTGGGGAACTTGCTGCACAGCTCGCGCGCCTTGGGGACGTCCTGCTTGGCGACGAACATGGTGCCGTGGCCGACGCCGTGGATGCACGGGCCGGTGTTCTTGGGCGCGCAGAGCTTGAGCAGGTCCACCTCGGGCTGGGCGGAGGCGTTGAGCATCTCCTCGACCGCGCCGTGCAGGTAGCCGGCCGCGCAGGTCTCGTGCGGGAAGGAGATGACCTTCTGGAAGTCGGCGTTGAAGCGCTTGACCGCCGCGTGGCCGAGCTCGTGCGCGATCGGGTGGCAGAAGCGCACGGTGTACGGCTTCTCCTTGGTGATCTTGTCGAGGTCGGCGAGCGCGACGCCGGGGTCGGTGGCGTCCATCTCGGCCATCAGCTTGTTGCGCAGCGTCGAGCGGGTCCACACCGCCGGGTCGCCGGTCGGGGTGGCGCTCGCGGCCGCCGGCGCGACACCGGGTGCGGCGGCGCCGGTGCCCGCGGTGACGGCCGGGGCCGTCGCCGCGACGCCGGGCGCGGGCGACCAGTCGGTGACGGCCACCGACCCGAGGCCCAGGACGCCCAGGAGCAGGGCGGTGAGAATCGCGAATACCCGCGGTTGCATGAGGTGATCCCCCGGCGGATCGAGGTGGACGGTTCGCTCCCATCCTGACGGCACGCCGGCGGGAATCCGCGTTTTCGCCCGCCATTCGGGAGGTGTCGGCGACGCTACCGCACCGTCCGACGCCCGGGCGCGGCGGGTTGGTTCCGGATGATCACCCCGGGATCCGTCACCCGGATCAATCACCCGAACGGCGCAGCGGCCCGCCGTCGCAGCCGCCGCGCCGCCCGGGGTGGCGGCCGTCAGATGTCCAGCGTCACCTGGTAGTCCGTCAGCCAGGTGTGCAGTTCGAGCGCGAGGTCGACGGCCAGCCGGACGGACTGCGGGTCGGTGTCCGGATCGAGCGCGTCGGCGAGGCGCCGCCGGTCGAGCAGGGCGAGCGCCGGGGACTTCTGCTCGGCGGCGAGCCGGGCGAGCTCGGCCCGCAGCAGCGCCGGGTAGTGCGGGTCCTCGGTGACCGGGTACGGGCTCTTCACCCGGTCGGCGACGGCGTCCGGCAGCACGTCCCGGACGGCGGCGCGCAGCAGGCTCTTCTCCCGGCCGTCGAAGTGCTTCATCGCCCACGGCGTGTTGAAGACGTACTGGACCAGCCGGTGGTCGCAGAACGGCACCCGCACCTCCAGGCCGTTGGCCATGCTCATCCGGTCCTTGCGGTCGAGCAGGATGCAGACGAAGCGGGTCAGGTGGAGGTACGAGATCTCGCGCATCCGCCGTTCCAGCGGATCGGCGTCCGGCAGGTGCGGGACTTCGGCGAGTGCCTCGCGGTAGCGGGCCTTCCGGTAGCCCGCCAGGTCGAGTTCGGCGAGCAGGCCGGCGTCGAGCAGGTGTTCGCGCGGGCCGGCGCCCTGGCCGCCGAGGCCGGTCAGCGAGACCGCCCAGGGGAAGTCGTCGGCGGCGACGGCCTTCGGGTCGTGGAACCAGCGGTAGCCGCCGAACAGCTCGTCCGCGGACTCGCCCGACAGGGCGACGGTGGACTGGCGGCGCACGCCCTGGAAGAGCAGCAGCAGCGAGATGTCCATGTCGCCGAAGCCGCCGGGCAGGTCGCGGGCGCGCAGGACGGCGTCCCGCTGGGCGAGGTCGGTGAGCGCGGCGGCGTCCAGCTCGATCACGTTGTGGTCGGCGCCGACGTGCTCGGCCAGCATCCGGGCGTACGGGCCGTCCAGGGTCGGCCGGACCTCGCTGGCGTGGAAGTTCTCGCTCTGGCCGGCGAAGTCGACGGCGAAGGAGCGCACCGGGCCGGCGCCCTCGGCGCGCAGGACCCGGGCGGCGAGGGCGGTGACGGCGCTGGAGTCCAGGCCGCCGGAGAGCAGCGAGCAGAGCGGGACGTCCGAATCGAGCTGGCGGTGGACGATGTCGTCCAGCAGGGCCCGGACGGTGGCGACGGTGGCCTCCAGGGTGTCGGTGTGCTCGCGCGCCTCCAGCGCCCAGTAGCGGCGCACCGACACGCCCTCGCGGCGGACCCGGACGACGTGCCCGGGCCGGACCTCGACGATGCCCCGGTAGGGGGTGATGCCCGGAGTGCGGGTGAAGGCGAGCAGTTCGCGCAGCCCGTCCAGGTCGACCACCGGGTGGACCGAAGGGTGGGCCAGGATGGCCTTCACCTCGGAGCCGAAGACCACGCCGTCGGGGGTCGGGTGGTAGTGCAGCGGCTTGACGCCCATCCGGTCGCGGACCAGCAGCAGTTCCTCGCTTCGGGCGTCCCAGATCGCGAAGGCGAACATCCCGTTGAGGCGTTCGGCCAGGCCCTCGCCCCACTCCAGGTAGGCGTGCAGCACGACCTCGGTGTCGCTGCGGGTGCGGAAGCGGTGTCCGGCCGCCTTCAGTTCGGCGCGCAGCTCGCGGTGGTTGTAGACCTCGCCGCTGTAGGTGAGCGCGGCCAGCAGCCGGCCGTCGTGCTCGACGGTCATCGGCTGGACGCCGCCCTCCAGGTCGATCACCGCGAGGCGGCGGTGGCCGAGGCCGGCGTGTCGCTCCAGGTGGACGCCGCCGGCGTCCGGGCCGCGGCAGATCTGGGTGGCCGTCATGGCGTCGAGGACGGCCCGTTCGGCGGTGAGGTCACGATTGAAGGCGACCCATCCGGTGATCCCGCACATCAGCAAGCCTCCGGTTCTTCCGCTACGTATGCGGAAAATGACGCTACGTGTCGGAGGGGTGTGGCTACAAGGGTGCGTCGGGAAGGGGTCGGGAGGGGCTGGGGATGACCATGTGACTGGTTGGTTGAGCTGAAAGTCGTAAAGTCTGCCCGAATTCGGGCAAGATTCTTGGCCCCGGCGGGCGGCGCGGCCTAGGCTCCTCACTCGTGCCGAGCTCACCCCACCCTCACGACGACCTCCTCGCCCACCTCACCCGGACCAGCCCGCTCGGGCCCCGGGAGGCGGCGCGGGTCGTGGCGGAGGTGCTGGCGTACTTCTCCGAGAGCACCGAGGAGTACGTCCGCCGCCGCCACGGCGAGCTCCAGGCACGCGGACTGACCAACGAACGGATCTTCACCCGGCTCGCCGAGGAACTCCCCGCCCGCCGGGTCGCGGCACCCGAGCTCTCGGCCCGCCAGCTGCGCCGGATCGTCTACGGCTGAGCGCTGCCGGGGCGGGGCACTGGCGGATCCACGGCACCGGCGCATTCGCGGCACTTACGGCACTTGCAGCACTTACGGCATTCACGGCATTCACGAAGAGGAGACCACGCATGTGCGGAATCGTGGCCTACATCGGCCCCAAGGACGCGACCCCCTTCCTGCTGGAGGGCCTGGCCCGGCTGGAGTACCGCGGCTACGACTCGGCCGGCGTGGCCGTCACCGGGCGCACCGGCGGGCTCAAGGTCCGCAAGGTCAAGGGCCGGGTCGCCGACCTGGCCGCCGCCGTCCCGGCCCGGTTCAAGGGCGGCACCGGCATCGGCCACACCCGCTGGGCGACCCACGGCGTGCCCAGTGACGCCAACGCCCACCCGCACCTGGACGGTGCCGAGCGGATCGCCGTCGTCCACAACGGCATCATCGAGAACGCCGACGAACTGCGCGCCAAGCTCACCGCCGACGGCGTCGTGTTCCGCTCCGAGACCGACAGCGAGGTGCTCTCCCACCTGATCGCCGCGCACGTCGGCGAGGGCGTCGAGCTGGAGGACGCGGTGCGCGCCGCCCTCGGCCGGGTGGTCGGCACCTACGGCATCGCGGTGCTCGACGCCGAGCAGCCGGACCGGATCGTGGCCGCCCGCAACGGCAGCCCGATAGTGCTCGGCCTCGGTGAGAAGGAGATGTTCGTCGCCTCCGACGTGTCCGCCCTCGTCCGCTACACCCGCCAGGTCGTCCACCTGGAGGACGGCGAGCTGGCCACCGTCCGCGCCGACGGCTTCCGCACCTTCACCACCGACGCCCGCACCACCCACCACCAGCCGTCCACCGTGGACTGGGAGATCGACTCCTACGACACCGGCGGCTACGAGCACTTCCTGCTCAAGGAGATCCACGAGCAGCCCGGCTCGGTCGAGCGCACGCTCAGCGGCCGGCTCGACGAGCGCTTCTCCACCGCGCACCTCGGCGGCCTCAACCTGGACGCCCGGGAGCTGCGCGAGATCCGCCGGGTGAAGATCCTCGGCTGCGGATCCGCCTACTACGCCGGCGAGATGGGCGCCCAGCTGATCGAGGAGCTCTCCCGCATCCCCGCGCACAGCGAACCCGCCTCCGAGTTCCGCTACCGCAACCCGGTGATCGAGGCGGACACGCTCTACATCGCGGTCAGCCAGTCCGGCGAGACCTACGACACGCTGGCCGCCGTCCAGGAGATCAAGCGCAAGGGCGGCCGGGTGCTCGGCGTCGTCAACACCGTGGGCAGCGCCATCGCCCGCGAGTGCGACGGCGGCATCTACCTGCACGCCGGTCCGGAGATCTCGGTCGCCTCCACCAAGGCCTTCACCTCCACCGTGGTCGCCTTCGCGCTGCTCGCCCTGCACTTCGGCCGCATCCACGACCTCTCGCCCGCCGACGGCCGCCGGATCGTCGCGGCCCTGAAGGCGCTGCCGGACCAGATCCGCGAGGTGCTCGCGCAGACCGAGGCCATCGCCGAACTCGCCGCCGAGTACGCCGGATCGGCGGGCATGATGTTCATCGGCCGGGTCCGCGGCTACCCGGTCGCCCGGGAGGGCGCGCAGAAGCTCAAGGAGATCTCCTACGTGCACGCCGAGGCCTACCCGGCGAGCGAGCTGAAGCACGGTCCGCTGGCGCTGATCAGCCCCGAACTGCCCACCGTCGCACTCGTCCCGGACGACGAACTGCTCGACAAGAACCTCACCACCCTCGGTGAGATCAAGGCCCGCTCCGGCCGCGTCATCGCCATCGCGCACCGCCGCCCCGAGGACAAGCTCGCCGACCACTGCGTCCTCGTCCCCAAGAGCGAGCCCGAGCTCGACCCGCTGCTGCTCAACATTCCGCTCCAACTCCTCGCCTACCACGCCTCCGTGGCCCTCGGTCGCGACGTCGACAAGCCGCGCAACCTGGCGAAGAGCGTGACGGTGGAGTAGGGCGCCCCGAAGATGTGACGGCCTGGCGGGTGGGACGGCCTTCCTGCTGATCAGCAGCTCAACAGTTCAACGCCTCAGCAGCTCAACGGCTCAGCAGATCAGAAGGAAGGCGTCCCACTCCTCGGCGGCGTCGCCGGTGCCCGCCGAGGATGCCTGCGCGGCGGTACGGGCATGGGCGTGGGCGTGCAGGGCGAGGGCCGCGCCGGCCGTCCCCTCCAGGAGGCCTGGCGGGTCGCCGGCGCCGAGTGCCGTGTCGAGCCGGCCCGCGACGGTGGCGGCGAGCGCGGGCAGGCGGGCAGTCAGTTCGGCGGAGCCGGAGTCCTCGGCCATCCGCTGGGCGATCCGCAGCAGGCCGCCGGTGCCGTGGCAGAGCCCGGGGCCCTGGAGGTTCCAGCCGGCGGGGTCGCGCAGCGTGTCGGTCAGCGCCGCGACGGCGGTGGTCCGCCAGTCGGAGCGGCCGCGGGCCGCGCCCGCCAGGAAGAGTGCGCGGGCCGCACCGGGGGTTCCGTAGCACCAGGCCGCCCGCGTCGGCTGGTCGGCCGGCGGCCGGCCGGCCTCCTCGTCCTCGACGCGCACGGTCATCGGCCAGGAACCGCCCACACCGGGCCGACCCCCAGCGGCGTCGGGGCCCGTGGGCGCCGGCTCGGTCGGGGCGGGCCTGGCCGGGTCGACCGGGGCGCCCTGATCGACCGGGCTGAGCGGGCCGGGGATCCGCCGGTCGGCGAGCCAGCTCGCCAGCGCCTCGATCGCCTCGTCCTGTCCGGGCACCTGCACACCGCGCAGCCTGGCCAGTGCCAGGAGGGCGAGCGGGCCCGGGACTCCGTGTGCCAGGCCCAGGTTGAGGTGCCCCCGGGGGAACCCGGGATCCGCGCCGGGCAGTCCCGGTCCACCGGCGGTCCACCAGCGCGGCAGCACGTCGCCGGTGGGCTCGGCCAGCGCGACCAGCGCGGTGAGCAGGTCGGCCAGCGCCGGGCCGGCCGGCTCCAGCGCGAGCAGCAGCCGGCCCAGGCCCGCCGCGCCCGAGACGGTGTCGAAGGTGTGGGCGCGCAGGCCCGTGCCGGCGGCCAGATCGGCGCGCAGGTCGGCGACGCGCCCGGCCGCGGCCTGCCGGACCCGGGGCGTCAGCCCGTCGAGCAGCGTGCGGTACTCGCCGGGGCGCCGCGCCATGGTGCGGGCGGCGAAGGCGATCGCGGCGGCGCCGGAGAAGAGTCCGCCGCCCCGCATCGCCCCGGGGGCTTTCACGGCGGCCGCGAGGTGCCCGTGGGCGGTGCGGCGCAGCGCGGCGTCGTCCTCGCGGTCGGCCAGTACGGCGAGCGTGAGCGCGGCGCCGCTGCGGCCGGCCCCGAGCGCGTGCGCCGCTGCGGGCGGCGCGGACGCCGAGGGCGTTGTGGCGTCGGCGGCGGGTTCTTCGAGCGCACCGGGCCTGCTGAGCAACTCGGCCACCGCGCGGATCGGATCCGTCGTGTTCATCGCGCCTCCCGCGGGCTGGAGCGGCGGGCCCGGTGGGCCTCGACGGCGCCCCTGGCCAGTGCGTAGGCGCGGCGTTCGGCCTCGCGGTCGATCCCGATCAGCCGGTTGTGGCCCATGTGCAGCAGCGAGGCCAGCACCGGGTCGGCCGACGACGGCTCCACCCGGCTCGCGTACCGCGCGAGTGCGACGGCTCGCTGCCACCAGGCGTCGGCCAGCGCGGGGTCGGCGGGCAGCAGGCCGCCCGCCGGGGCGGCCGGCCCGTCGGGGCCGATCGCCCGCAACGCGGCGGCACGCTGGGCCCGGAACGCCTGGTGGTGGCGCTCCGACTTCGGATACACCCCCGCCAGCCAGGCCCCGACCGAGGGCACGCCGGGGACGGTCGGTGGTACGGCCTGCCGGCCGGCGGAGAGGCTGGTGGGCAGGTCGGCGGGCAGGTCGGCGGGCAGGTCGGTGCGGCTCTCGGGCCCGCCGTCAGGAACGCGGTCCCTCGCCGACTGGCCCCCCGACTGCCCCGCCGACTGCCCCGCCGACTGCCCCGCGCGGCCGGCCAGGAAGGCCTGCGCGGTGCCGGCGAGGTTCACGGCGGCGAGCAGGTCCCGGGAGAGCGAGCGCTCCGCCCGGGCCAGTCGCAGTGCCGCCAGCGCGACCAGGCTGTCGGCCTGGAAGACCCGCTCGGCGTCGGCGAGCACCTCGGCGCCGCCGTAGCGGTCGGTCTCCGGCGCGTAGCCCTCCAGGCGCAGGTCGGCGGCGAGCCCGGCCCGGTGCAGCTCCCGTACCCAGTCGTGCACGGTGGGCAGCAGTTGGGCGGCGAGGACCGGCGGCGCACCGTGGAAACGCAGCCGCAGGTGCGGCGCGGAGTCCTGGTAGCGGACGAAGAACCAGCGGTCCACGTCGGCGGGCAGGGCGTCGAGCAGCCGGGGCAGGTGCTCGACCAGGATCTCCTCCTGGCGTGCCTCGGTGGCCGCCAGTCGGGCGAACAGCCAGGATCCGCCGGGGAGTTCGACGGTCCGGGCGCGTCGGGCGGGCAGTGGGCGGCGCGGTCCGGCCGTCGCCGGCCCGGTCGTGCTGCGGCGCAGCGGGATCACCAGTTCGGCGGTCCGCGCACCATCCGGTCCGCACAGCCAGCCGCCGTCGCCGGCCGGGTTGGGCTCCTCCTGGAGCACGGTGGGCTCGGCGGACCGCGCCTGGCTGTGCAACAGCCGCCGGTGCCACGGGAGGTCGAGGTCCAGGCTGATCCGCTGGTCGCCGCTGATCAGGCGGACGGCGGCCGGCACTCCCCACCGTCGGCGCCAGCGGGCCAGGCCCTCGTCCCACTGCTCGAACGGGGCGGAGGCCGCCGGGACGGGCGCGGTCAGCCGCCAGGTGGCCGGGGCCAGTACCACCCGGCCCCGGCGGACCCGCGGCAGCACGGGCGCGCTGCTCGCCGCCCCCCAGTCCCAGGGCTGCCAGGGCCGTTGCCCGGTCAGCGTCACCTCCTGGAGGAAACGGGCCGCGTTGGGCGCACCGCTGCGCAGGTTGAGCACGTGATGGGTGGCGACGCGGACCTCCCGGCCTAGACGGCGGGAGTACACCGCGAGCCGGTCGGGGTCGGCCAGCACGACCAGGTCGTCCAGCGGCAGTACGGAGGGGCCGCCCGGGTCGGCGAAGGCGCTGACCACCACCCGGTGGTCGAGCCAGCGCGGGGTCAGGGCGATGTTGGCATGGCGTGCGCGGTACGGGGTGAACTCCAGGTGCGCTTCGAGTGCGCTGTCGTCGCCGGATCCGGCGGATCCGGCGGGCCCGGCGGGCCCGGCGGACCGCACGGACCCGGCGGCCTCGGCCAGCAGCGCCCCGCCGGCCGCGGCGGGGTCACCCGCCGACGGGCCCAGGCCGGTCCCGGTGTCGGCAGCCGGGTCGGGGTCGCTGCCCGCGCCCGCGAGCAGGGTGGCGAAGCGGCCGAAGCTGGCTCCGGCGCGGTCGCTGCCGGCGACGGGGGAGAGCACGAGCCGGAAGTCCCCGGCGTCCAGCGCCTCCAGGGAGTCCGCCGCGAGTTCGGCGTACAGCTCCAGGGAGGCGGGCGGGGTGTCGGCGGCGCCGCCCGCCTCGTCGCGCGGCGGGGTCAGCCGGGCCAGCAGGTCGTCGTCCAGGAGCACTTCGGGCAGCGTGCCGTCCGGTGCCCGGTCGGCGAGGGCGCCCGCCGCCAGTTCGGCCAGCAACCGGTCGCGGGCCGCGTCGGCGTCGGTGCGGGCCCGGGTGGGCTGGGGGTTGGCCGTGCCGCGGGGGCCGGCCGGGCGCCGGTAGCCGGCCGGCGGCCCCAGGCCGGTGTCGGGGTCGAGCAGTTCGGCCAGCGGGACGGGGCTGTCCGTGCCGTACCGCTCGACGAACTCCGCGTGGTACGAACGCAGGTGTTCGGGCGCGGGGGTCTGCGGCGACAGGCGCCAGAGGAGCGCGGCGGTCCGCTCCAGCTCGGTGCGGACCTGGTCCGGCAGGACCACCTCGGCGTCCAGGGCGAGATCCGCGTGGAGCGGGCGGTCGGCCGGGGCGAGCCGGGTCATCCGGGCCCGGAGCTCGCGCAGCAGGTCGGTGGCCTGTCCGCCGGGCAGGGCGGCCGCCTGCGTCAACGCGGTGCGGACGGCCGTCAGTTCGGGGTGCACCGGGTGGTCGGCGGGGATCCGGTCGAGCACATGGCCGAGCAGGTCGGTGCTGTCCGGCGGAGGCGTCAGGTCGGTGAGCAGGAACCCCTGGCCGACCAGCGAGCGGACCAGGGCCGCGACGGCCTCGGCCGGGGCCGTGGGGAAGTCGGCGGTCAGCGCGGCCAGCAGGTCGGCGTGCCGGACCGGCTCGGCGGCGGTCCGGATCGCGGCCCGGACGACGGCGGTGGCCCGTACGGTCCGTTCGGCGACCGGCTCCACCTCGGTACCGGCACCGGCGCTGGCACCGGCGGCGGGCCGACGCTCGGGCAGGTACGGCAGCACCAGGCGGCCGCCGCGCAGCCGGGCCTGCTGGTCCACGGCCAGCCGCAGACCGGGCAGCACCGCCGGGTCGGTCCGCAGCCGGTCGAGCAGCGGGAGCAGCCAGCCCAGGTCGGGCCGCAGGGCGCGGTGGTCGGCCCCGCCCCAGCGGACCTTGGCCGCCGCGCCGAAGCGCGCCGGCACCACCGCGGCCATCAGCCCGAACGGCGTCGGCCGGGTGGCCATCCGCAGCCGGTAGCGGCTGACCGCCTCGGCCGCCCGGCGCAGCGCGGCCGGGCGGGGCACGGCGCCTGCGGCGACCTGGTCGAGCAGGTCGGCCAGGGAGGGACTGGAGAGCTCGATCGCCTCGCGCAGGGCCGGGTCGGCGGCGGCCTCGGCGAGGTGTGCCAGGAGCGCGGTGTCGGCGGACCCCGACGCGGGGTGCGCGGGGTCGGCCGGGACGGTGTGACGGTGCGAGCGCGGCAGCGCGGGTGTCCGCAGCAGGACCGGGCCGGTCGCGGTGAAGAGTCCGTCCTGGGGCGCTCCGTGCGTCTCGACCACTGTGCTCCTCGTGCCTCGGTGTCTCGTGCCACACGCCTCGTGCCGATGCCGCCACGCGGTTCGCACTCCTGACGGCGGGTCGGGTCGTGTCTACCCCGGCGATCGAAAACTGTCCACCATCGATCGAACTGTTTCGATTTTTGGCTGAGTTAATCCATTCATCCGTGCAGAACCATTGCTGGGCCCATGCAGGAGTGCCTAACGTCCGCTGCAGCCCGCCGCGGTCAACCGTGGCACTGACGAAAGGAGGCCCTCATGGCCGACGACATGCTGGAGCTGTTCGACCTTGACGTGCAGGACCTGGTCTCGACCGAGCTCGGCGAGCAGGAGGAGTCCGCGTTCAGCATCTCCTGTGAGGGGTCCTGCACCCGTCCGTGGTGCATCTAGTCCGGTAGCAGTACCGGCACTACGGGGCGCGGTTGCCCGGACCAGACGGTCCGGGCGACCGCGCCCTCGTGCGTCCGGGCCCCGCCCGGTCTCGGCCCGGCTCAGCCGCCGGCGGCCAGCGGTCCGTGACCCGGCACCGCCCGACCGTCGTCCGCCACCGGTGCGGGCAGCGGCCCCCGGGCCAGCCGCAGCAGCTCCTGCGGGGTCAGTTCGGCCAGCCGGGCGCGGCCCAGTCGCAGCACCTCCGCAGCCGTGTCCAGCAGTTCCGCCGGTGTCGCCGGGCGCTCCGGCAGCCCGGCCGCCCAGTCGCCGCCGGCCAGCCACTCGCCGACGGCGCCGCGCAGCTGCCCCGTGCCCGCCTCCCGGATCGTGAACGAGAGGTGCACCGACAGGCCCTGGTGGCCCGTCGCGGTGTGCGGTGCCCCGCGCGGCACGTACAGCACCTCACCCGGTTCGAGCACCGAGTTGAGCGCCACCGCACCGGGTTCGGGGGCCAGCCCCGGGCGCCAGCGCCCGTCGGCGGGAGCCTCGTGGACCGTCCACTCCTTCTTCCCCGCGAGCTGGACGACCAGCACGTCCGCGTCGTCCCGGTGCACGTCCAGCCCGCGCCGGCCGGCGCCCGTCGCGAAGCAGAACGCCTCGGTCCGGCGGCCCAGTTCGACCGCGATGTCGGTGGCCAGCGCGCGCACCGGCGCGTGCCACTGGTCCAGCTGCGGCAGCAGCAGCGTGGCGCCTTCGGCCAGCAGGGCGGCGATCCGGTCAGGATCGGCGAAGCCCTCCTCCCGGCGCCCGGCGACCACCCGGGCCGTGCAGAACTCCGCGGGCGGGACGACCTCACCCGCCCGGACCATCTCGACGTAGGGCACCCGCAGCAGTCCGCCGCGCAGCGCCTCGTCCAACTCGCCCGGCCGGGGCAGCCCCGCCGGCCAGCCCGCGGTGCGGAACACCTCCGGCCGGCGTTCCTCCAGCGCCTTGGCGAACGTCGCCGCGTCGCCCACCAATTCGGTCAGAACTCGTCCCATCGTCCATCCCTCCGTCCAGCGGCCCACCACCGGTCGACCGTCGCATAACCTACGGATGAACATCTGATTCCGGTTCAGCGAGAATCCGCCAACCAGCCCGGGATCGGCCAGCTTCGTGCCACGGGGCGGCAATCGCGATGCGCCGTGGCGGCCCGTCCCGGGCGGACGGGCCGAGGGGCGAATCGGGCGAGCGGTGCCGGCACCGGCCCCCGGTCGGCGCGTCCCGACCCCCAGGTCGGGCGGTCGACGGCGGCGGCCGCGACCCGTTCCCGCGGCAGCCCGCCCGCCCTCCGGCGCGACAGGCGGCGGCGACCGGGCGCCGGCCGCCCCGCACCGCCCCGAGGGCGCCGGCGAGCCGTTCCGGGCATCTGTGACGAGCGACACACCCCGCCGCGCGGCCGGCCGGGCGGCGGCGGGGGCGGGATGCACCGCCGCAGCGCCCCCGCCGACCGGCCCCGGGTCGCCGAGCTGCGCACCCCCCCCGAC
>NZ_JBHXML010000043.1:0-81077 GCF_042720345.1 Kitasatospora sp. NPDC058478
CCGGCCACGCACTCCCGGTCACGTTCAGTACACCCTCAAAGTGGCCTGGCACCCGCCCCTACCTGCGGAAACGCCCTAACTCACCGGCATTGCAGCGCAGAAGGCACTTTCGTGTTTCCGCCCCCGATCCGGTCCAGCCTCAGCTGAAACGCGCAGGCTAGTTCCTCAGCGCCTGTGGAGTCGATCAGTGGCGACCGGGCCGCCTCGCTCTCCGGCGCGTTGACCGCATCGAGGTGCTGGAGCAGAGCAAGCACCGCGGCGTATTTACTGCGCGTGATTTCCATGGGCTCGCCGACTGTCGCGAGGGCCCGCTGCGGCAAGCAATGCCCAGGGGGCCTGGTGGGCGACGGGGATGTTCGAGTCACAGGGCAGTTCGTCGAACCGTCCGGCGGTGATGGTGTCGAAGTGCATGGCCAGCTCCTTTGGTCACGTTCCGTGACCATGGCCGTGGATGAGGGGCTGCGGACACCTGGGGGTGTAAAGCAGGGGTCAGCTCTGCCCGGTGCTCGCGAGGGAGTCGTGGGCCTGAGATACTGGTGGGCCTCCAAGGGGCTGAGCAGCACAGGCAGTCGGCAGTGACCAGAAGGCCGGCAGATCGCTTCGCGGCACGGAATCGGCACACATGAGGCCGAGAAGCGCAGAGAAGTTGCGAGAGCCTCAGAGATGTATTCTCGCAGGTCAGGGGCTCGACCTGGGAAAACTTAAAAAGCAGTGATCGATGCGATACTGGCCGCATGACCGCTACGACGCCCCCTCCGTCCGGCAACGGCAGCCGGCCCGGCGGCCGCTCCGCGAAAGTCCGAGCGGCTGTCCACCGGGCCGTCCAGGAAGTGGTGGCCGAAGGCTCTCCCGACGTGCTGACGATCCCGGTGGTGGCCGCCCGCGCGGGCGTGCACGCCACCACCGTCTACCGCCGGTGGGGCTCCGTCGGCGAACTGCTCGCCGACGTCGCGACCAGCCGCTTCACCGGGGACATCGTGGTGCCGGACACCGGGAGCCTGCGCGGGGACCTGGAGCGCTACGCGTTCGACCTCGCCAAGGACCTCGGCGACCCGGACACCCTCGCCCTGGTGCGCGCCACCATCGGCACGGGCGGAGAACAAGGTGCCGCGGCGTGCCGCGGAGAGCGCGAGCAAGGGCTCGAAGCCATCCTCGGGCGGGAACGGGCCCGGGGCGATCAGCCCCCGACCCTCGAACACACCGCGGACGCCGTCCTCGCGCCCCTCTACTACCGCGCCGTCTTCACCGACCTGCCGCTGACCGCCGAATGGACCCGCACCCTCGTGTCGCGCCTGCTGTCGCCCGGTCCGGTCCAGCAGCAGGCCTCCTGAGGTTCGCAGGAGGCCCGAAGAACCTGTTCGGTCGGTGGATGCGAGTTGCGGTACTTCCGTGGTCGGGGAGTCGGCCGGGTCGACGGGGATCAGGTGGAGGTCTCCCGGAGGGCGCTGCGGGAGACCGGGATCATCAGGTCGACGAGCCGTTCGACGATGTCGCGCAGCAGGTCGCAGGCCGTCGCCGAGTGCGAGGCGGCAGGGCTGTTCGGCCCTCCGGCGGGCCCTGTCCGCGGGGGCGGCGCGGGCCTGCCCGGCGAAGCCGGACGCGTCGGCGGGCACCGGTGTCGCTCGGCCGTGGGGCCAGGGCCTTAGGACCCTCGCTCGGCACCACCGGATCGGCGGATGCTTGAACCACCGGAGCTCCCCGCCGAGAACAGGGAGTGATCAACCATGACCACCGAAACCGCCCTCACCACTGCCGATCTGCACCTGTTGGCCGAAGCCGGAGGCCTGGCGCCCTCGCTGCACAACAGCCAGCCCTGGCGCTTCCGTCCCACGCCCGACCTGCTCGGCCTGGAGGTCCGCGCCGACCTGAGCCGGGCCGTTCCGGCCGCCGACCCGGCCGGCAGGGCGCTGCACATCTCGATCGGCGCCGCCCTGTTCAACCTGCGGGTGGCCGCCGCGCACCTCGGCCGCGAGGCCGCCGTCCGGCTGCTGCCGTCCGGCGAAGGCGCGCAGCCGTGTGCCGTGCTCGACCTGTCCGCGCCGGCCCGCACACCGCTGCCCTTCGGCGCTGACCTCTACCCGGCCATCGCCGGGCGCCACTCCAGCCGGCAGCCGTTCACCAACCGGGACGTCCCCGAGGCACTGGTCGCCGAGCTCATCTCGGCGGGCCGGGACGAAGGCGTCACGCTCACCGTGCTGGAGGAGGACGGGGTGCGCCGCGTGCTCGCCCTCACCTCCGAGGCCGAGGCCCGGATCGCCGCCGACGTCACCCGCGAGGCCGAGACCCGCCGCTGGCTACGGCTGGAGCCCTCCTACGACGGCATCCCGCTCGCCGCCCTCGGCTCGCACGACCGCGACGCCCGCGTCCCGATGCGCGGCTTCGCCGGTCACCCGCCGCACCACAGCACCCCGGCCGAACGTTTCGAGGCGCTGCCGCAACTGGCCACCCTCACCACCCACCTCGACAGCCGGGCAGACTGGCTGCGCACCGGACAGGCCATGGAACGGGTGTGGCTGCTGGCCACCGTCCGCGGCCTGCGTGCCTCCGTCCTGCACCAGGCCGTCGAGATCCCCGACACCCGCTGGCGCCTGCGCGACCCGCACGAGGGACCCGGGCACGTCCAGCTCGTGCTGCGCCTCGGCTACGGTCCGTCCGGTGCGGCCAGCCCGCGTCGCCGGGTCGAGGACGTCCTCGACCCGGCGCCGTCGGCGTCGTAGAGCAAGCCGGTGGGGCCCTGGGCCGCGGCTTTCAGCGGGATCGCGATCTGGCGCTCTTCTCCGGCGGCCAGGGCCGGGAGGGTGCACAGGACCTCCTCGGGCACGGCGGAAATGCGAGCCTTCCCTGGCTTACGTCAAGCTTGTTGACCTACGCTGCCGGTATGAGCGAACGGGTAGTCCCCGAGCCCCGGCGGCAGCGTCGGCGGCCCACCAAGCAAGGCGTCATCCTGTCCAGGGAACTGATCGTCGACACCGCGTTGCGGCTCATCGAGCAGCACGGCGCCGACGCGCTCACCGTACGGCGGCTCGGTACCGCGCTCGGCGCCGATCCCAGCGCCGTCTACCGCTACTTCCGCAGCACCGACGACCTGCTGCTCGCCGTCGCCGACGAGCTCATCGGCCGCGCCCAGTACGGTTGGCAGGCCACTGGTGACTGGCGCGCCGACCTGCGCGCCATCGGCCTGCGAATCCACGCCGCCTACCAGGCCCACCCCCAGGCCGCGCTGCTCGCCGCCCACCGCACCACCGGCCGAACCTACGAGATCGCCGCCGTCGAGGCCATCCTCGGCGTCCTGCGCGGGGCGGGCTTCCCCGACCGCGAGGCCGTCCGGATCTACCACGCCTTCGTCGACCAGAGCCTCGGCTTCGCCGCGCTCGACGCCGCCGCCCTCGCCCTGCCCGCCGCGGCCCAGGCCGCCGACCTGGAGGTCTGGCAGGCCTCCTACGCCCGGCTCGACGCCACCACGCACCCGCACATCGCCGCCACCGCCCGCCTCCTCACCAGCGACATGCGCCGCAGCGGTTATCCCTACGCCCTCGACCTCCTCCTCGACGCCGCCGAGGCCCGTCTCCCGGCGACGGGCTGAGCGCGGGCGACGGGCCGAGCGCTGCCGGATCCGAATCGGCCCTCGGAACCGGGCCGATCGCTCCCGGCTGCGTCGGCGACCGTCACGGTGCCGACGCAGCCCTGGCGCCTACGCGTTCCTGGGTACGTTTCACCACTTCGTGCGGGGGATCCCGGTAGTGCCCTGAGACGCCGGGGCGCCGACTCACCCCCGGGTGGGTCAGTCCGCCGCGTGGACGAGCCGGCCGCCGACGTAGGTGCGCAGGACGCGGGCGTCGGCGATCTCCTCGGCGGGGGCGGTGAAGAGGTCGCGGTCCAGGACGACGAGGTCGGCGAGGTGGCCCGCCGTGAGGGTGCCGGCGTCGTCATGGCCGTTGACGTGCGCGGTTCCGGCCGTGTACGCCGCGAGGGCGGAGGCCAGGTCGAGGCGCTGCTCGGGGAGGAAGACCCGGCCGTCGGCGGCCCCCGGCTCCCTCCGGTTGACGGCCACGTGAACGCCGGCGAGCGGGTCCGGGCTGCTCACCGGCCAGTCGCTGCCCGCCGCCAGGGTGGCGCCCGCGCGCTGGAGGGCGCCGAAGGGGTACTGCCAGGCGGCGCGCTCCGGGCCGAGGAACGGGATCGTCAACTCGTCCATCTGAGGCTCGTGCGCGGCCCAGAGCGGCTGGATGTTGGCGATCGCGCCGAGCCGGGCGAAACGGTCGAGGTCATCCGGGTGAACCACCTGGAGGTGGGCGAGGTGATGGCGGGTGCCGCGTCGCCCGTTGGCGGCGCGGGCGGCCTCGACCGCGTCCAGCGCCTCGCGGACGGCCCGGTCGCCGAGGGCGTGGAAGTGCACCTGGAAGCCGAGCGCATCCAGCTCGGTGACGTACCCGCGCAGGGCGGCCGGGTCGACGAAGCTGAGGCCGGAGTTGGCGGTGGCGCAGCCGCAGCCGTCCAGGTAGGGGCTGGTCATGGCAGCGGTGAAGTTCTCGGCGATGCCGTCCTGCATGATCTTCACCGAGCCGGCCCGGAACCGCCCCTGGCTCAACCCTGCACGCCGCTCGACCAGTTCGGGGATCTGCTCGGCCCCTCGGTCGCGGTCCCACCAGAGCGCGCCGGTCACCCGGGCGGTCAGCGCGCCGGAGCGCGCGGCGGCCAGGTAGGCGTCGGACGGATCCGGCTGGCCGTTGAACTCGCCGAGCAGCGCGTCCTGCCAGCCGGTGATGCCGAGCGAGTGCAGCAGCCGTTGGGCGCGCAGCAGCCCGTCCAGCCGGTCGGCGGCGGTGGAGGGCGGGATCAGCCGGGCGACCAGGCCGGTGGCGCCCTCCTGGAGCGTGCCGCCCGGAGTGCCGTCCGGCTCGCGCTCGATCCGGCCGTCGGCCGGATCGGGGGTGTCCCGGGTGAGGCCGGCGAGCTCCAGCGCCCGGGTGTTGGCCCAGGCGCCGTGGTGGTCGCGGTTGGTCAGGTACACCGGGCGGTCCGGGACGACGGAGTCCAGCAGTTGCCGGGTCGGCAGCCCGCCCTCGAAGCTCTCCATCGACCAGCCGCTGCCGGTGATCCACGTCTGGCCGGGATTGGCGTCGGCGTACGCGCGGATCCGCTCCAGGTAGTCGGCGACGCCGACCGTGCCGGTGAGGTCGCAGACCGCCAACTCGGTGCCGCCGAAGACCGCGTGGATGTGCGCGTCCTGGAATCCGGGCAGCAGCAGCTTGCCGGTGAGGTCCACGACCTCCGTCCCCGGCCCGATCAGCTCCCGGACCTCGTCGTGGCCGACGGCGGTGATCCGCTCGCCGGTCACGGCCAGGCTGGTCGCCCGGGTGCGGGCTGCGTCACCGGTGTGGACCGGGCCGCGGGTGAAGACCAGATCGGCCTCGGGCATGGGGGGTGCTCCGTTCTCTCGTGGCTTCTGTGGATCGTCAGTCGGTGTCGGGCAGGAAGTAGGGCGAGCGCCGCCGCCAGCGGGCCCAGGCGGCCGCCGGTAGTCCGGTGACGATCATCATCACCGTCACGGTCAGCTCGAACCACCCGTTGTCGGCGGCTAGTTCGAAGTGGTCGGCGGAGTCGTAGAACGACCAGGCGAGATAGCCGCCGACGGCGAGCAGGGTCGCCGCGCCCAGCAGCGGGCCGACCACCGCGCGCAGCCCCTCCAGCGGGTTGCTGCGCAGCAGGTGCCGGAACCGGACGGCCGCCGCGACGGCCGTCAGCGCGTAGTACAGCGCGACGATGATGCCGATCGCGTTGACGGAGGCGGAGATCAGGTCGTTGACGGTGGGGATGACGATCGAGGCCAGCGCGAGGGCCATCGCGATGCCGGTGATCAGGAGCGTGCCGACGGCGGGCGTCGCGTGCTTCGGGTGCAGCCGGGTCCAGACCGGGCCGAGCACGCCGTCGCGCCCCATCGCGTACATTCCGCGCGCCGTCGGGATCACGGACGATTGCAGGGAGGCCACCGCGGAGAACATGAGCGCGATCAACGGCAGGGCGGCCAACGGCTGGTGGGCGAGCGTCGTGCCGAAGTAGGCGAGCCCGTGTGCGCCGTTGTCGGCCAATTCGTCGAGTGGCAGCACCCGTTGGAAGGCCGTACCGGCGAGCAGGAAGAGCAGCAGCATCACCACCAGGGCGAGCATGCCGCCCCGCGAGGCGTCCCGGGGGCTGCGCACCTCCTCGCCGACGCTGAACACCGACTCGAAGCCCCAGTAGCAGAACACCGCCAGCACCATGCCCTGGGCGAGCGCGTCGAAGGACGGGATGTCGAACGGGTTGAACCACTGCAGTGAGAACGGTTGGTCGCCGGCGAACAGCCCGTACCCGCAGAAGCCGAGCAGCACCGCGTACTCGAACACCAGCAGCGCCTTCTGCAGCCGGGCGGCCAGGTCCAGGCCGCGCACCGCCACCAGCGCCGCGCCGGCCAGGACCACCAGGCCGAGCAGGGTGCACTGGACGGTCGAGTCGGCGTCGAGGCGGAGGCCCGCGACGCTGCGCACGTGGGCCAGGTCGAGGAGCTGGATGATGGAGGACCCGGTGACCGTGGTGGTGTAGGCCATGAAGACCACGGTGCCGACGGTGTTCACCCAGCCGGTGAGGAAGCCCAGCCAGGGGTTGAGTATTCGGCCCACCCAGCGGTAGCTGCTGCCGGCGTCCGGCTCAACGGCGTTCAGTCGCCCGTACCCGCCCGCGATGGCGAGCACGGGCAGGAAGGCCAACAGCATGATCGCGGGCAGGTGCAGGCCGACGACTCCGGCCATCAGGCCCAGGCCGATGCCGATGCTGCTGGTGGCCGCCGTACTGGAGGCGGCGATCGTCGCCCCGTCCAGCAGGCCGATGGACTTGTGCATGGTGACGTGGGGGCTGCTCGTGTCCGGTCTCGGAGCGTCGCCCGTGGCCTTCACCGTCGGTGTCAACGGATCACCGCCTTGCTCGTGTGGGGGAGGGGTGCGAGACATGAAACCGGTGGCGTCCCTACACGTCAATGCTGTTGTCATAAGAGCTGGTGCGCAGGAGAGCGCGAGCAAGGGCTCGAAGCCGTCCTCGGGCGGGAACGGGCCCGGGGCGAACAGCCCCCGACCCTCGAACACACCGCGGACGCCGTACTCGCGCCCCTCTACTACCGTGCCGTCTTCACCGACCTGCCGCTGACCGCCGAATGGACCCGCACCCTCGTGTCGCGGCTGCTGTCGCCCGGTCCGGTCCAGCAGCAGGCCTCCTGAGGTTCGCAGGAGGCCCGAAGAACCTGTTCGGTTTTTTGGGCGAGGACCGGATGGAGCTCGATCGTCGCAGGTCGGGGGGCGTGGCTTCGGCCCCGTTGCTTCAGGTGTTGAGCAGGCGGTTGAAGAACGAGCGGTAGCGCTGGAGCGCGACGCGCAGTTCTTCGGTCGGCACCTCGTCGCCGCGGTGCCACTGGCCTTCGAGGTCCTGCTTGTGCGCGGAGAAGGTGGTGGCGAGTGCCTGCATCGCCTCGGCGACCAGATTGTCGGCCGCGGACACGGCATTGCGCGGGTCGTCGACGAATTCGCCCTGGATCTTCTGCCACCGGGAGCGGAACTCCTCCTGCTGCCCGCCCAGCAGGGGTTCGTTCTCGGCGGATTCCGAGCCCTCGGTGCGCTCGGACGGCTCGGCTGCCTGGGTGTAGCCCCTTTCCTGGTCCTCTTCCTGTCCGCGCTCCTGCTCGTGCTCCTGCTCGCGGTCCTGCCCGTGTTCCTGCCCGTAGTTCTGCTCGCGGTCGCGGCCTTCGAGCGTGAACTCCTGCTCGCCGCTCCGCTGTTCGGTGGTGGCTTCCCCGGGGAACGCCGGTGGCGAATCCGCCCCGGAGGTGTCGTTCTGTTCGTCGGTGTCCTGTCGGGCGCCGGCCAGGTCCTCCGTGGACAGGCCGCCCTCGACCGGTTCGGATGTTGCTCGGCTGTGCATCTCTTCACTTCCCTTTCGGCAGTTCCGGTCGGCGGCCGTCGCCGGTCTCGCCCCGTCGGCTCAACTCGCCGGTCCGGGGCTCACGCACGGCTGCCCTGCGGACGGTCGCCGTTGTGGAGCAGTTCCTCGAACAGGGTGCGGTAGTGCACCATGGCGCCCCGCAGTTCTTCCGTGGTCGCCTGGTGGCGGCTGCTGCGGTCGTTGACCTCGTGGGCGGACCGGAAGTGCGTCAGCACGCTCCCGTGTTCGACGGAGAGGTCCTTGAGCTGCTGCTCGTACCCCTCGGTCGGGTATCCGCGCTCGCTCATGAGCGTGGTGACGAGCCGGTCCGCCTCGTGCACTGTGTCGTCGGGCCGGTCGACGAACTGTTCCTGCACCCGTGCCCAGTCCTTGGCGTAGCGGTCACGGGCACCTGGTGACAGCGGTTTGATGTTCAGCGAGTCGTGGCGCGACTCGCGCTTGCGCAGCTCCCGGTCGGCGGCGAAACGGCCGTCCTTCGCCTCGGCGGTCCGGTCGTACTCCGGGCCGAACCGTTCCTGCAGATGGCGGCGGCGGATGGCGAACGTCGCCACCAGCGCGGCCACGACCAGAAGGGCGAAGACGATGACGAGGACTGCGATGAGGGTCCCTGTTGACATTTGGGTCCTCCGCTTGTAGCTCCGGACCTCCCTGAACGGCGCGTGCCCTGCGGCCCGGAGCCAAAACGCGGACGAACCGAAGAAGTCGAACGACGTGCCACGGCGGACGTGCCCGATCACGTTGAGTGGCCCACGGCGACCCGGGGAGCGTCCGACGGCGTGCCCGGAGACGTTGACGGACGGTAGCCTTGGCTGCCCGTGGAGTGACCCGGGCGGACCCGAGGGGGCAAGGGTGGCGGAGGACGGGCGGGTGCCGGGGCTGGTCGGGCGGCAACGGGAGACGGAGTTGCTGACCGCGGCGCTGGTCCAGGCCGTGGACGGTGCGAGCGGTTCCACGGTCCTGCTGCGCGGTGAGGCCGGGGTCGGCAGGAGCACACTGCTGGCCTGGGTGGAACGGGCGGCGCGGGAGCGGGGGTTCACCGTCCTGCGGGCGCTCGGTACGGAGGCGGAGACGGATCTCGCGTTCGGCGCCCTCCACCAGGCCTTCCGCTCGCTGCTCCAGCACACCGACGCCCTGTCCGCGCACCAGCGGGAGGCCCTGGAGAGCGCGCTCGGCGTCCGGGCCGGCACCCCGAGCGGGTTCGCCGTCGGCGCCGCCGCGCTGGCCCTGCTGGAGGAGGCGGTGCGGACCGCCCCGGTGCTGCTGCTCCTGGACGACCTGCACTGGATCGACTCCTCCAGCGCGAGCGTGTTCGCCTTCCTGAACCGCCGCTGCGCCGAGCTGCCGGTGGTGATCGTCGCCGCCACCCGACCGGGCGGACCGGCCGCCCGGACGTGGTCGGCCGAGACCGTCGACGTGCGGGCCCTGCCCCGGGCGGACGCGGCGCTACTGCTGGGCGCCCGCTACCCCGACCTCGCCGCGCCCGCCCGGGACCGGGTCCTCACGGAGGCGGCCGGGAACCCGCTGGCGCTGGTGGAGCTGCCGCGCCAACTGGCGGCCGCCCAGCAGCTGGGGGCCGCCCCCCTGCCCGAACGGCTGCCACTGGGGCGGAAGTTGGAGCGGATGTTCGCCGACCGCCTGGGCGCCGTGACGCCCGAGGTCGGCCGCCTGCTGCTGCTGGGCGCCCTGGCCACCGGTACGGAGTCCGCCACCGGGGCGTGGCTGCGCGCCGTCGCGGACGAGAACGCGCGGGAGATCCTGGAACGGATCGAGGCGGACGGGCTGGCCCGGCTCGACCGCGCCGGACAGCTCGTGTTCCGGCACCCCCTGGTCCGTACCGCCGTCGTCTCCACCGCCTCCGACAGCGCCCGCCGGGAAGCGCACCGGGCCCTGTCCGCCGCCCTCGCGCCGGATGATCCCAGGCGGCTGGCCCACGAGGCGTCGGCCGCGCTGTTGCCCGACGAGGCACTCGCGCAGCGGCTGCAGGAGGCGGGGCGCGACCTCGCGCGTCGAGGGGGCGACGCGGAGGGCGCGCTGCTGCTCGAACGCGCCGCCGCCCTCAGCCCCGGCTCCTGCGACCAGACCCGCCGGCTCACCTGGGCCGCGGTGATGGCGGCGCGCGGCGGGCAACTGCGCCACGCCGTGGACCTGGTGGAGGAGTTGAAGTCCAGTACGGTGCCGCAGGACGTAGCCCCGCTGTTCGCGTACGCGGTGGTCTACGCCGACCAGAGCCACCACGTCGACTTCGAGTCCTCCGCCGCCCTGCTGCCCGCGGCCCTCGACGCGCTCACCGCCCCGGGCGCCGACACCTTCGGCGGGCTGGTCGACCAGGTGTACTTCAAGCTGCTGCTGGCCGCCAGCTACACCGACGACCCGTGGGTGTGGCACGCCCTGGAACGGCACCGGGAGAACGTCTCCGAGGTGGGGCGGCTGTGCCTGCGGGCCTGGACCGCCCCCGGCCCGGAGGTCGCCGAAGCGTTGCGGACGGTGGCCGGGGCCATGACCGAGGAGCAGGAGGCCGGTGCGGCCTGGCTCCTGCTGTGGACCGCTTCCGCGCTCGACTGCCCCGAGGGCGACCTGTGGCGGCGCTTCACCGGCTTCCACGGCTACGCCACCCAGGGCTCGGTGGCGAAGGCCAAGTGCCACCAGGACTTCCTGCTCGGGCACTGGGACCGGGCGGCCGCCTGCCTGCGCGAGGCCGAGATCGCGGACGAACTCGGCTATCACACCAACGCCCTGATGTTCCGCCAGTACTACGCCCACTTCCTGGCCGGCCGGGGTGACGAGGACGGCCTGCGGGAGATCGAGCAGGCCGTCCGCCCGGCCGCCACCCGGGCCCGGATGCGGTACGTCCTGGACCGCCTGACCCACCTGCGCGGCCTGGCGGCGCTCGCCCACGGACGCGACGAGGAGGCGTACGCGCACTTCTGCGAGCTCACCCCGCCCGGGCGGCTGCCCAACGGGTCGCCGTGGCGCCACGCGCTGGTCCTCGACCTGGTGACGGCCGCCGTGCACACCGGCCGCCACGAGGAGGCCCGGGACCACCTCGCGGCCGGAGCCGCGGCGCGCTCGGCGGAGATCTCCGGCCGCCACGCCTTCCTCTTCGCGGCCGCCACCGCCCTGGCAGCCACCGCCCCGGCCGCCGCCACCGACGACGACGAGGCCGACGACGCCTACCGCGCCGCGTACGCCGTACCGGGCGCCGAGCGGTGGGCGTTCGACCTCGCCCGGCTGCGGCTCGCCCACGGCTCGTGGCTGCGCCGGCGCCACCGGCCCGGGGCCCGGGAGGCGCTGCGCGCGGCCCACCACGTGTTCCGCCGCCTCGAAGCCACCCCCTGGGCCCGGCAGTGCGAGGCGGAACTCCGGGCGGCCGGCGACTCCGTGGCGCTGCCGCCGGGCGGACCGGACGCGGAACCGGCCGGCCTCAGCGGTCACGAGCTGCGCATCGCCCGGCTGGCCGCGACCGGGCTGACCAACAAGGAGATCGGCCGGCAGCTCCAGCTGTCGCCCCGCACCGTCGGGGCCCACCTCTACCGGATCTTCCCGAAGCTCGGCATCACCACCCGGGCCGCGCTCGCCCACGCCCTGGACGGCGGCTGACCTGCCGGAACGGCTCCTCGAACCGCCCTTCCCGGGCACGGCAGTCAGATGACCTAACGGCACGTCGTGCGCGCGGTCCACGCTGGACCGCGCAGGGCTTCGGCGGAAGGGCGGTCAGATGGGCGTGCGGGTGACGACCGGGTCGGTCGCGGACGAGGAGAAGGCGGCGTTCTGGAGCGCGATGGTGTCGCGGACGTTGGTGCCGGTGGAGGTGCACCCGCTCACCGGGCGGCCGTTCGACGGACGCCTGGAGTCGCACCGGCTCGGCTACGTACGGATCTCCACCCTGGAGGCGGACGCCGCCCGCCTCTCCCGTACGGCCGACCTGATCGCCCGGGCCCCGCGCACCGAGCCGCAGGTCGGGGTCGGGGTGCAGGTGTCGGGCCGGGCCGTGCTGGAGCAGGACGGGCGCCGGGCGGAGGCGCTGCCGGGCGGGCTCATGCTGTACGACACCGAGCGGCCCTACGCCGTCGACTTCCCGGAGCGCTTCCGCACCCATCTGGTCCACCTGCCGAGCCGGTTGCTCGGTGCGGCGGAGCGCGACCTGCGGCATGCGGCGGGCACCGCCGTCGGCCCCGCGGACGGCTGCGGGCCGGTGCTGGCGCCCTTCCTCGGCGCCCTGGCCGCGTCCGCCCGGTCGCTCCCCGCACCGGTCGGTGACCTGCTGGCCGGACGCGTCGCCGACCTGGTGAGCGCGCTCGTCGCCCACCTGGTGGCCGGCCGGGCCACGGACGAGCCGGACGGCCCCGACGGGCACCTGGTCCGGCGGGTGCGGGAGTACATCGACCACCGGCTGGGCGATCCGGAGCTGACACCCGAGCGGATCGCGTGGGCCCACCACATCTCCGTGCGGTACCTGCACCGGCTCTTCGAGAACGAGGGAGTGACGGTGAGCCGCCTCGTCCAGCAGCGCCGCCTGGAAGCCTGTGCCCGCGAGCTGGGCCGCCGCGGTCGTACGGCCCCGACCGTGTCAGCTGTCGCCCAACGCTGGGGCTTCGTCAACCCGGCGCACTTCAGCCGGGCCTTCCGCGCCGCGTACGGGGTCCCGCCGCGCGAGTGGCGCTCGCTCCGGAACGACGAGGCCGGCTGACCGGGCCGCCGAGCCGTCTGCCGAACCGAACCGTCCGCCGAGCCGTCCGCCGAAGGGCACGATCGGGCCACCGTCCAGGCGGTCGACACCGTGCACCTCGCCCTGTACAGCCGTTCCTGGTGAGCCCCGATCGGCCGGCCCTCCGAAGAGAAGTACATCCGAAGAGGAGTACAGATGTCCGTCGTCCTCGACACCGCAGGGGTACCGGCCGCCGACCGCGCCGAGTACTGGCACGAGGCCGTCTCCCGCACCTTCATCCCGCTCGACGTCGCCCTGCGAGAGGACGCGCCCGCGCCCGCGGCGATCACCAGCCACCGGCTGGGCGCCGTGCAGGTCTCCCTGGTCCAGGCCGGACCGCAGCGGGTCGAGCGCAGCGCGGGCCTGATCGCCCGCGGCGGGGAGGACCACCTCACCCTGGCGCTCCACCACCGCGGCACCGCCCGGCTGGTCCAGGACGGCCGCCAGGTGGAGCTGCGCCCGGGCGCCTTCGCGATCTCGGACGCCGGGAGGCCGTTCGTCAAGGAGCTGCCGGAGCCGTTCGTCTTCACGGCGTTCCACTGGCCGCGCTCGGCGGTGGGCGTCACCGAGGAGGACCTGCGGGTGCTGACCGCGACGGCCTTCGACACCCGCGACGACACCGCCCGCCTGGTGGCCGCCTACCTGGAGTGCCTCTCCCGGTCGGCCGGTTCGATGGAGCCGCAGGTGGCCCGCCGGCTCGCCGCCACGGCGCTCGACCTGCTCGCGGTGCTGGCCCACGAACGGCGCGGCCGGTCCGCCCCGGAGGCGCCCGAGGCGGCCCTGGCCACCCTGGCCCGGGTGAAGGACCACATCCTGCGCCACCTGGGGGACCGGGACCTCTCGCCGGAGCGGATCGCCGGGGCCCATCACGTGTCGGTGCGGTACCTGCACAAGCTCTTCCGCTTCGAGGGGGTGACGGTGGCCCGCTGGATCCAGCGCCAGCGGCTGGACATGTCCCGCCGGGACCTGGGGCGTCCGAACGCGGGCCGGGCGACCGTGGCGGCGGTCGCCGGCCGGTGGGGCTTCGTGAGCGCCAGTCACTTCAGCCGGGCCTTCCGGGCCGCCTACGGGGTCTCGCCGCGCGAGTGGCAGGCGTGCGCACTGGCGGGCCCGGCCCGGGGAAGCGCGGTGCGGCCGGCCGGGCAGCCGGTCCCGGCCGCCCGGCCGGCGGGGTACGGCATCGCGGTGTGACCGCCCCCGCCGCTCACCGGCCGTTGTGCAGCTCCGCGACGTAGCCGCCGGGGAACCGCACCATCGCGGTGTCCCGGCCGCCCGCCCGGACCGGGCCCGACAGCACCGAGGCGCCGGCGGCCTTCGCCCGCTCCAGGGTGGCGCCGAGGTCCGCCACGCCGTAGCCGGTGAGCTCCCAGCCGAACGGGTACGGCAGGTGGCCGTCCGTCACGGCGACCGTCGTGGTGCCGAAGCCGGAGGTGAGGCGGACGAGCCGGTAGGCGGTGCCGGGCAGTCCGATCGCGGCGCCGTCGGCCCGGCGGTCGTCGGAGACGATCCGGCCCTGGGTGAAGGCGAGGAAGCTGTGCAGGAAGGCGCCCACCGCGTCCGGTGACAGGTAGAGCCGGTTCTCCGGCACGCTGGCCAACTCGGGGTAGGACGGCGGGGTGGTGTGCACGTAGAGCTGGGCACTGACGCCGCCGGGGAACTGGACGACGGCGTCCCGGCCGATCGGGTCGGCGAACGGCGCCACGGTGACGGCGGCTCCGTCGGCGCGGGCGGCGCGGACCGCCTGGTCGAGGTCGGTGACCAGCCAGCCGGTGCGCTCGGTGCCGAACGGGTACGGGACGGGCGTGGTGTAGTCGAACACCGACAGCGTGCCGACCGGGGAGAGCACCAGCTCGGAGAGCGTCCGGCTGGGCGTGGGCGTCACCTGGGTGGCGTTCGGCCCGATCGTGCTGCCGCCGAAGGTGGCCACCCAACTGGCCGCGAACGCCTGCTCGGTGCCCGGTTCGACGTACACGTGGGTGGAGTCGTACTGCGGGCCGACGGCGAAGGTGTGGCGGCTGGCCGGTGCGGGCTGGGCCGCCGAGGCGGCGGGCAGGGCCGTCAGCGCGGCGATCGCCGCGGCGAGCGGGACGAGGCGTCGGGCGAAGCGTCGCATCATGGGGAAGCTCCTGATGTTCTGACGTTGTGACGGTGCGGTGGGTTGCTCAGACTGTCGGCGCGGCCCAGGGGGCGTCGGGGCCGTCGGCGGCCGAGAGCCGGTGGGCGGCCAGCGCCGTGCCGAGGAGCAGCAGGGCGGCCAGGGCGAGGGCCGTGGCGGGCCGCCCGTGCAGGACCAGCGCCGCGCCGGCGAGGCCGCCGAGCAGCATCGCCAGGGCGGAGAGGATCCGGCGGCCCGGGCGCGGCGCCGTGCCGCCGGCCGCCGTCGAGTCGGCGGCGAGGCCGGTCAGGGTGAGGGTGAGGACGGTGGTGGTCAGGTCGGGTACGGCGAGCCGCCGGGCGACCGCGTTCTGCAGGCCCATGCCCAGGCCCAGCAGGACGATCAGGACGTAGTCGGCGCCGCCGGCCGCGGCGGTGGCGGCCGCCGCGGCCGTCAGGGCCGTCTGGACGCCGACGGCCAGGGCCAGCAGGCGTCCGCGGTGGGCGGCCGACCGGCTGCCGAGCCGTCCGCCGACGAGTGCGCCGGCCAGGAAGGAGGCCAGCGAGACGAGTGAGGCGGTGGCCGACAGGCCCGGGGCACCGGCCAGGGCGAAGCCGAGGAAGACCACGTTGCCGGTCATGTTGGCGACGAAGACGTGCCCGAGGCCGAGGTAGCTCACGGCGTCGACCACCCCGGTCGCCACCGTCAGCAGCAGCATCAGCGGGGGGAGGGGCCCGTGCCGGTCGGTGCGCGGCGGGGCGAGGGTGCGCAGGGCGTCAGTCAGCAGGGCGCGCAACGGCGGCAGCCTCCTCGGGCGCGGGCGGGTGGTGCAGGACCACCCGGGTGAGCAGCCCGCTCGCCGGGCCGAGCACGGCGGCCGCGACCGACAGCCAGAGCGGCCAGGCGGTCAGGCCGACGGCGTGGTCCACGGACCACCGGCCCGGGCCGGTGAGGGCGAGCGCTCCCGCGACGACGACCAGCACCAGCGGGTACTCGTAGCCGTCGTCCTGCACCCAGAGCCCGTGCGGCAGCTTGACGGTCATCGCCACCGTCATCACCCCCATGGCGACCATGGCCGCCGGCGGGGTGAGCGCGCCCAGGGCCAGGAACAGGCCCGAACCGACCTGTCCGGCGCCCGCGGCGAGCGCGGTGAGCGTCCCGCCGCGGAAGCCGTCGTGCCGGAACTCCTCCGTCCCGCCGGCGAGGCCGTTGCCCCCGAGGCGGTGGCTCACCTTCTGTACCCCGTGCCCGGCGATGAGCAGGCCCACCACCACGCGGAGGATCAGCAGTCCGGTATCCATCGTGTCCTGTCCCTGGTCCCTGTTCTGACGGAGCGTCGGTGGTGGGTGTCAGCCGGCGGCGTGCTCGCCGATGACGGCCTGGGCGTAGACGATCCCGAGGCCGTACGCGCCGCCGTGCTCCTTGACGATCTCCGTGACCACGCCGTACGTCTCCGTCCGGGCCCAGTCGCGCTGGAGCTCCAGCAGCACCTGGACCCAGGTGACCGGCACCGCGCCGGCCTGCGTCATCCGCTGGATCGCGTGCTCGTGGGCCTGCGGGGAGACGCCGCCGGAGGCGTCGGTGACGACGTAGACCTCGTAGCCCTGGTCGATCATGGACAGCACCGGCAGGACCAGGCAGACCTCGGTCCACAGGCCGGCGATGACGACCTTGCCGCGCCCGGTGGCCTTGACCGCCTCGACGACCGCCGCGTCCTCCCAGGCGTTCATCGAGGTGCGGTCGAGGACCTCGGCCTTGGGGAACACCGCCGCCAGCGGCGGCAGCAGCGGGCCGGAGAAGGACTCGGCGGCGACGGTGGTCAGGACGGTCGGCACCTCGAAGGCCCGGGCGGCCTTGGCGAGGCCGACGGTGGCGTTGACGATCGCGGTGCGGTCGCCGCTGCCGGTGCCGAAGAACATCTGCGGCTGGTGGTCCACGAACAGCACCACGGCGTTGTCGGGGGTCAGCAGGTCGGGGCTCGGGGTGGGGCTGACCTGGGTGAGGTCGACCATGAGGGGGTTCCCTTCGGTGTGTCTCGGCAGGGCCCCCGCGCGGTGCTCCGCGCGGGGGCGGGGGAGGTGGATCAGGGGCCGGGGGAGGTGGATCAGAGGAGGAAGCAGGGGTCGAACGGCTGGTGGTGCTCGTCCGCCAGGCCGCGCTCGACCCGCCAGCGGTGGTGCAGCTGCGACTCGGCGACGACCTCGCCGAGCAGCTCCGCCTGGCGGGCGCCCGCGCCGGAGGTGCGACCGGAGGCCTGGTAGCCGCCGAAGTGGGCGACCGGGCTCCAGCCGGGGCTGACCGGCGGGAGCTCCTCGTCCATGCCCTCGTACTCGGCCGCCGCGTGGACGATCCGGCCGCCGACGACCGTCAGCAGGGACTCGATGGACGGGATCTCCGGCTCCGGCACGGTGAAGTAGTCCTCGGACAGGACGGCCAGGTCGCCGTAGCAGCCGGTCCGCAGCACGCCCTTGACGTCCTGCTCGCCGGTGAGGGCGGCGCCGGCCGTGGTGTACATCGCGAGCGCGGTCGCCCGGTCCACCCGGTTCTGCGGCGGCCGGATCGCCGACCCGCCGACCGTGCGCCCGGAGACCAGCCAGTGCAGGGCGACCCAGGGGTTGTACGAGGACACCCGGGTGGCGTCCGTACCGGCGGCCACCGTCAGGCCGCGCTCCAGCATCGCGCGGATCGGCGGGGCCTCGGCGGCGGCGCCGAGGCCGTAGCGGCAGGTGAACACCTCGCCCTGGAAGGACAGCCGGTTCTGCACCGACAGCGAGCCGCCGAGGGCCGCGATCCGGTCCAGGCTGTCCCGGGAGACGGTCTCCGCGTGGTCGAAGAGCCACCGGTTCCCGGCCGGGAAGAGCCCCTCGGCGGCGAGCTTCTCGAACACCGCGAGGTCGCGCCGGATCGTCTCGTCGTAGGTCGCGTGCAGCCGAAAGCCCCAGCCGTGCTCCGTCAGCAGGCGGACGGCCTTCTCGAACTCGCCTTCGTAGGGGCCGAGTTCGGGGCGTGGCTCGGCGAAGTTCTCGAAGTCGGCGGCGGCCCAGGTGAGGTTCTCGCCGGCGCCGTTCAGCCGCAGCCAGGCGTCGCCGTCCCCGGGGCGGACCGTCTCGATCCAACGGGTGAGGTCGTCGAGCTCCTGGCCGGGGGTCTGCGGGAACAGGTGGTAGGCGATGCGGAGCGTGAGCAGGCCCTCGCGGGCGAGTTCGGTCACCGTGGCGTAGTTCTCGGGGAAGCTCTGGAAGCCGCCGGCGGCGTCGATCGCGGAGGTCAGCCCGAAGCGGTTCAGCTCGCGCAGGAAGTGCCGGGTGGAGGTCGCACGGTCCTCGCCCTCCAGCGCCGGGGCCTTGGCCAGCGTGGAGTAGAGGACCAGGGCGCTCGGCGCCGCCAACAGCATGCCGTTCGGCTCGCCGCCGCGGCCCCGGACGATCTGGCCGCCCTTCGGGTCCGGGGTGTCGCGGGTGTAGCCGACGGCGCGCAGGGCGGCGCGGTTGAGGATCGCCGACTGGTAGAGGTGGAGGACGAACACCGGGGTGTCCGGCGCCGCCTCGTTCAGCTCGGCGGGCGTCGGGAGCCGCCGCTCGGCGAACTGCTCGGCCGACCAGCCGCCGACGACCCGCACCCACTGGCCCCTGGGGGTGCGGGCGGCCTGCTCCCGCAGCATCGCCAGCGCCCGGCGCAGCGATGTCACGCCGTCCCAGCGCAGCTCCAGGACGTAGTTGAGGCCGCCCCGGATCACGTGCAGGTGCGCGTCGTTGAGGCCGGGCACCACCCGCCGGCCGAGCGCGTCGACCACGACGGTGGACGGGCCGATGACCGGGGCGACGTCCGGGTCGTCCCCGACGACGGTGATCACGCCGTCGCGGATGGCGAGGGCGCCGGCCTGGGGGCGGCGGGCGTCGCCGGTGTGGATCTTCGCGTTGCGGACGACGACGTCGGCGGCGTCCTCGGCGGCGTCCTCGACGGCGCGGGGGACCAGCCCACCGACGGGTATTGCAGGCACCTCGACGGCCTCCTGTCACGGGATCGACCTGCCGCCCGGGTGCGGACGGCGGGTGGAGGCTTCCGATTGGGCCGGGGCCACAGCCCCGCCCCGTTCGGGCTCCTGACGTGACGTTAGGCGCAGGGGTGGTGCCGGACTTGGCCCACAGCGCACCGGCCCCGGTCCGCGAGCGCACCAGCCGCCCGCAGCGGCGATCGTGCGGGCGCGGTCGATGGCGGAAGACGGAGGGGGCCGTGGTGCCGAAAGGGGAAGGTGCCCGGCTGTCGGACACCTTCCCCTGCTGGTCGCCGAGGTGCTCCTGCCGCCCGGCCCGGCCCCGCCGCGCGGGCTACAGCGCGGCCTGCTGGGGCCGGGTGGGAACGACGATGACGGTGGGGGTGTCGGCGGTCAGGGCGGCGGTGAACTCCCGCTCCAGGTCCTCGGTGGTCTCCACGTCGACGGCGTGGCAGCCGAAGCCGCGGGCCACCGAGGCGATGTCCAGTCCGGGCAGGTCGAGCCCGGGCACCCCGGGGGTGTCCTCCAGCATGGCGAACGACTTCAGGATCGAGTACTCGTGGTTGCGCATCACCACGTAGACGATCGGGAGGCGGTGCCGGGCCGCCGTGTAGAGGGCCTGCACGGAGTACTGGAAGGAGCCGTCGCCGATCAGGCCGATCACCGGGCGCCGCGTCCCCCGTTCCCGGTCGGCCAGCGCGACGCCGACCGCGGCCGGGACGGCCCAGCCGATGCCTCCGCTGGCCGTGGCGAAGAACGAGCCCGACCGGGTGGTGGGCAGCCATTCGAGCTGCTGCGCCATGGTCGACGTCGACTCGTTGACGATGACCGCGTCCGGCGGGCGGACCCTGCTCAGGGCGGCGTGGACCTCCGGCGGGGTGAGCGGCCGGTCCGGGGCGGACGGCAGCACGCGGGGCCGCGGCATCGGCTCCGGAGCGGTGCGGGCGGATCCTTCCTCGACCAGGTCCAGCAGCAGTTCGATAGCCCGCCGGGGATCGCCGAGCAGACTGTCGCCGACCCTCGCGGCCGCGGCCGCCTCCGGGTCGCCGGTGATCTGGAGCAGCCCGGTGCCCGGGGGGAGGTAGTCGCCGGGCACGTACGGGTAGTAGCGGAACACCTCCGCGCCGATCACCACCACCAGGTCGTGCCCGGCCAGCCGGTCGCTGATGGTCTTCACCGACATGCCCAGCGGGCCGGCGAAGAGCGGGTGGTCCTCGGGGAAGGAGACGCGGTCCCCCAGCGGGGCGCCGTAGACGGCGGCGCGCAGCCTCTCCGCCAGGGCGACGGCTGCGTCCCAGCCGCCGCTGCGGTCGACCTCGGGCCCGAAGACGAGCGCGGGCCGGCGGCTGGCGGTGATGCGCTCGGCGAAGGCGCGCAGCCGCCCGGGGTCGGGGGCCACCCGCTCGCTCACCGTCCGCACCCGGGTGAAGCCGGACAGCGGCCGCTTCCAGTCGTCCATCGGGATCGACAGGTAGACCGGGCCGGCGGGCGGCTGGAGCGCCTGTGCGTAGGCGCGCATGAAGGCCTCGGGGACGTCCTCGGCGCAGGCCGGCTCGTAGGACCACTTCACCCAGGGTTTCGGCAGCTGGGTGGCCTCGCGGTTGCCGAGGTACGGCTCGCCGATCACCAGCTCCCGGTGCTGCTGGCCGGCGGTGACGATCAGGGGCGTGTTCCCGTGGTGGGCCGCGACCAGGTTGCCCAGCGCGTTGCCGGTGCCGGCCGAGGAGTGCAGGTTGACCAGCGCGGGGCGGCCGGTGACCTGGGCGAAGGCGTCGGCCATCGCGAGGGCGGACGCCTCCTGGAGCGCGAGGACGTAGGCGAAGTCCGCGGGGAAGTCCTGGAGGAACGGCTCCTCGGTGGAGCCCGGATTCCCGAAGACCGTGGTGAGTCCGAGCGTGCGCAGCAGGTCGTACGTCACGGTGCGGACGGTGGAGTGCTCAGCCATGGGTGCCAACGCTTTCACCCGGGGCGTCAGGGCCTCAGGGCTTGCAGGGACGGGTCTCGGTCCGGCCGGCCGGCAGCCTCCTGGGGCGGGACGGCGACGGGGGACGGCACATCGGTTCCGATCGTCACGCCGGCCGGCTCTTGCAGGAGAGCATCGGTACTGAGGGCCCCGCAACCGGACGAACGGGATGCCGGGCCCTGGGGCAGGGCGGGTCGGCCGCCGCCTCGGCCGGTGCGCGGGCTAGGTTCGGGTCCGTGACCGGCAACGACGCGGTCCTGGCGCTGATGGTCGCCACGGCGCTGGGCTTCGACTTCACCAACGGCTTCCACGACACCGGCAACGCGATGGCGACCTCGATCGTCACCGGCGCCCTGCCGCCGCGCGTCGCGGTCGCGGTGTCGGCGGTGCTGAACCTGGTGGGCGCGTTCCTGTCGACCGCCGTGGCGGCCACCATCGCCAACGGCCTGGTCGCCACGGGGGAGGTGACCTTGACGGTGGTGTGCGCCGGTCTGGTCGGCAGCATCCTGTGGAACCTGGCCACCTGGTACCTCGGCATCCCCTCCAGCTCCTCGCACGCGCTGATCGGCGGGATGGTCGGGGCGACGGTGGCGGCCGCCGGGGCCTCGGCCGTCAAGTGGCAGGGGCTGGTCTCCAAGGTGATCGTGCCCGCGGCGCTGTCGCCGTTCATCGCCGGTGGGGTGGCCGTGGTCGGCACCCTCCTGGTCTACCGCCTCACCCGCGACGTGCCCGAAGGACCGCGTGGGCGCGGCTTCCGGCTCGGCCAGATCGGCTCGGCCTCCATGGTCTCGCTCGCCCACGGCACCAACGACGCGCAGAAGACCATGGGCGCCATCACCCTCGCCCTGATCGCCAACGGCACCCTGCCCACCGGGGCGAAGGCACCGGACTGGGTGATCCTCTCCTGTGCGCTGGCGATCGCCCTGGGCACCTACATCGGCGGCTGGCGGGTGATCCGGGCCCTGGGCAAGGGGCTGGTGGAGATCGAACCGCCGCAGGGGATGGCCGCCGAGTCGGCCTCGGCCGCCGTGATCCTCTGCTCCACCGACTTCGGCTACTCGCTCTCCACCACGCACGTGGCCACCGGATCGATCCTGGGCTCGGGGGTCGGCAGGAGCGGCGCAGTGGTGCGCTGGCAGCTCGCCCGCCGGATGGTGACGGCCTGGCTGCTCACCCTGCCGGCTTCCGCGCTGGCCGGCGCGGTGGCCTACTGGGCCGCGAACGGGATCGGCGGGACGGCCGGCGTGGCGGTGATCGTCGGCGCGCTGGTGGCGGCGTCGGTCGCCTTCTTCGCCGCCTCCCGCCATCCGGCCGTGACACCGGAGAACGTCAACGCCGCGTGGACCGGTTCGGTGACGCCGGAGCCGGTCAAGGCCAAGGACGAGGTGAGCCCGTGAACTCCTGGATCAACCTGGACGCGGTGTGGAAGATCGTCGTGGTGGGCCTGCTCACCGGCGCCGGCCTGCCCGCGCTGTTCGCCCTCGGCCTGCGCCTGCTCAACCCGACCGGCGCGGCCGGCGAGCCCGCCGCTGTCCGGCCCTCCGCCGGGCCGGTCGGTACCACCCTGGCGGGACTGGTCTTCGCGGTGGTGCTCGCGGCGATCGGCTGGGGCATCTCCGTCATCGTCGGCCACCGCTGACCGCCCGCCGTCCAGGCCGTCTCGGCGAGTGCCGATCCCGCTCGTCACTGCGGGTGCTGTCGTGCTTCGTCCGTCCCCTGCCGTTCGTCCCCTGCCGTCCGTCCCCTGCCGTCCGCCCGGAGCGCACCACCAAGCTGCCGCGGTAACGCACCTCGGAACCCGGGGAACATCCAGGGCGCATCGTGATCCGATGGGCGTCCGGACTCCGGCCGCATGCCTGACCTGCCGCCGGCGTCTTCACCATGTCGGCGGTCAATCCCGCCTGCCGATCATCCGACAGGGCGAGGAGCGCATCATGCCGGTGGACGAGGGCTTGACCAGGCGGGAGAACCAGCCGGGGGCGGGCGAACGGGTCCGTACGGGCCGACGCAATCGGGTGCGGCCGGACGGCGAGCTCGTGGCCGACCCGGGGCGGGGGCTGTTCTGGGGCAACCGGGGCTCGCTGCTCGGCGCCGGAGGCCAGCCGACGCGCAAGCCGTCGACGCGGGCCTGGGTCTGCTGCGTGCTGGAGTTCAAGGACTGGTGGCGGGTTCAGTGGCAGCCGGGCCGGCTGACGGAGCTGTACTTCCTCGACGAGGCCACGGCCCTTGCCGCCGGGCACCGGCAGTGCGGGCTGTGCCGCGTCCCGGACTACCGGCGGTTCCAGCGCAGTTGGGCCGACACCCTGGGAGGTGGCCTTCCCTGCGCGCCGGAGATGGACAGCAAGCTGCAGGCGGACCGGCGAACGCCCGACGGGCGCCAGCGCACCTTCCGGGCGGCGGCCGGCGACCTGCCGGACGGCGCGTTCATCCGCCTGGACGGTGAAGCCGGGCTGGTGCGGCAGGGGTGCTGGCGGCCCTGGTCGATGGCCGGGTACGGCGCGGCGCGGGCGGTCGCCCCGGACCTTCGGGTGGAGGTGCTCACCCCCGCGGTGACAGTGCAGGTGCTGGTCGGCGGGTACGCGCCCGTCCTGCACCCGTCCGCCGGATGAACGGGAGTGGCTGCGGCTGAGGCCCGCGCTGGGCACGTTCCCACCGGGTGAAATTCGGATCTCACGTTCTCGGCACCCGCACCGTCTTCCAGGTGGGACAGCAGGTGCAGAAGGCGGCCGGGCACGGCGACGACCCGAAGAAACCGAGCGGAGGCCGCCGGACTCGGAGGAGGGCAGTGCCGGCCGCGACCGGCCGGCTGTTTCGGGAGCTCGAACACATCGGTTCGGATTCAAGGTCTACGGCAGGGCGAGGATGAGGGAACCGTTCGAGAAGGCGGTCGAGCAGCACGGCGCGACCGTGCTGCGGGTGTGCCGGGCGCTGCTGGGGACACACGACGCAGACGACGCCTGGTCGGAGACGTTCCTGGCGGCGATGCGGGCCTGGCCGGGGCTGCCGGAGACGGCGAACGTGGAGGCGTGGCTGGTGACGATCGCCCGGCGCAAGGCGATCGACGCGCTGCGCGCCGCCGGACGCCGGCCGCTGCCGGCCGAGGAGTTGCCGGAGGCGCCCAGCTCGTTGGGCGTTCCGGGCGCTGACGACGGGGAGCTGTGGGAGATGGTGGGGCGTCTTCCCGGCAAGCAGCGGCAGGCGGTCACGTTCCGCTATCTGGCCGGGATGTCGTACGACGAGATCGCGGCGGTGGTGGGCGGGAACACCGCGGCGGCGCGCCGGGCGGCGGCGGACGGTCTGAAGAACCTACGAAAACACTATCCGGGCGCGACCTCGAGAGGAGCATCTACATGAGCGGCACCCGATCCCACGATGACGTCCTGAGCATGCTGTCGGCTCCCGTCGACGCCGGGACCCTGGCCCGGCTGCACCGCCGACTGGAGGCCGAGGCCCAGGCCGCCGCCCTGGTCGACATCGCCTACACCGTCGTCGACTCCCCGGTCGGCCCCCTGCTGCTGGCCGCCACCGACCGGGGCCTGGTCCGTGTCGCCTTCGCGGTCGAAGGCCACGACCAGGTCCTTCAGGCCCTGGCCGACAAGGTCAGCCCGCGCGTCCTGCGCGCCCCCGGCCGGCTGGACACCGCTGCCCGGGAGATCGACGAGTACTTCGACCACCGCCGTCGCGCCTTCGACCTGCCGCTGGACCTGTCCCTGTCCAAGGGCTTCCGGCAGCTCGTCCAGCAGCACCTGCCGGAGATCGGCTACGGCCAGACCCGCAGCTACCGCCAGGTCGCCGAACTGGTCGGCAGCCCCAAGGCGGTGCGGGCGGTCGGCACGGCCTGCGCGACCAACCCGCTGCCGGTGGTCGTCCCCTGCCACCGGGTGCTGCGCTCGGACGGCACCCTCGGCGGCTACATCGGCGGCCTGGAGGCCAAGACCGCACTACTGGAACTGGAGGCCGCGGCATGACCGCCACCACCGTCACCACCGCGAGGACGGGGACGACGGCTCCCGGTGCTCACGCCGCTGTCGGGCCGTGGGCCGGCCGGGCCGAGAACGCCGACTGGGACGCGGTGGCCGCCGAACTCGACGCGTTCGGAGGCGCGCTGCTGCCGCAGCTGCTCACCCCGGACGAGGCCGGCTGGCTCCGGGACCTGTACGGGCGGCCCGAGCTGTTCCGCTCCACCGTCGACATGGCCCGCCACCGGTTCGGGTCCGGCGAGTACAAGTACTTCCACGCTCCCTACCCCGAGCCGGTCGAGCAGCTCAAGCAGGCCCTGTACCCGCGGCTGCTGCCCATCGCCCGCACCTGGTGGGAACGGCTCGGCCGCACCGCGCCGTGGCCGGACACCCTGGACGAGTGGCTGCAGATGTGCCACGCGGCCGGGCAGTCCAAGTCCACCGCGATCCTGCTGCGCTACGGCGCCGGGGACTGGAACGCGCTGCACCGTGACCTGTACGGCGACCTGGTGTTCCCGTTGCAGGTCGTGATCAACCTGGACCGGCCCGGCATCGACCACACCGGTGGGGAGTTCCTGCTGGTCGAGCAGCGCCCCCGCGCCCAGTCCCGCGGCACCGCCACCCTGCTCCCGCAGGGCCACGGCTACGTGTTCACCACCCGCGACCGGCCCGTGCGCTCCGCGCGCGGCTGGTCCGCCGCCCCCGTCCGGCACGGCGTCTCGGCGCTCCGCTCCGGACACCGGCACACCCTGGCCCTGGTCTTCCACGACGCCGCCTAGCGTCCCCGGCGGCCGCCGTCGGTCTGTCCGCATCCACCGCGCCCGCCCGCCCGCTCCTGCCGGCCGGTCGCGGTGCGCCACCTGGACCTCTGCCGGTCATCGAAGAGCGCTGACGAAGAAGGCACCCCATGAATCCCCTGACCAGCCCCCTGCTGACCGACCCCCCACCGCCGGGCCCCGACCTGGCAGTCACCGCCACCGAAGTCACCGTGCTGGTCGCGCTGGCCCAGGCGCGCGGCGCCCGGAGCATCGCCGTCGGCTCCGGCCGGACCCCGGCCGCGCTGGCAGGCGCCGACGCGATCACCCGGGCCTGGCAGGCCGCCGGCGGCGTCGTGGCCACCACGACCACCTGGCCGGAGACCGCAGCCTCCTGGCTGTGCCAGGCCCGCCACTTCGCCGACGCGCCGGCCGACGTGTGGGTGATGACCGGCCCGGAGGTCGGCTGGGCCCAGGTGGCCCGGCGGCTGCTGTGGTCCACGTCCTGGCGGCCCGACCGCACCCTGGCCACCGCCGCCATCGGCCGCCCCGCCACGCTGGCCCTGGTCGGCGCCCGGCAGCTGCGCGGCCTGACTGGAGCCGACGCGAACGGCGCCACCTGGATCGTCACCGACGACGGCGGCCTCACGGTCACCGGCCCTGGCCCCGGCGTATCACGGTGACGGCGCTGTCCGACCTGCCGGAGGTGCCGCGCGATGCGGTCAGCCCCGCCCCCTGGGGCGCTCCTGTTGCCCCAGGACCCCCGCACTCCTCGTGATCCCGCGTATCCACGCGCCTTTCGGGAATCCTGCCCGGCCACAGCCTTCGGCCGCCCCGCCGTTCTGCCCGGCCGACTGCTGCCGGAACGTGTCTCACGTTTCGGTGCGCCCGCACGTCTTCACCACAGACAGACAGCAGGCGCAGAGAGGAGATCGACATGGACGTCCGACACGCCTACCTGGACAGCTCGGTGGGACGGCTCCTGGTCGTCGCCGGCGACAACGCCTTGATCGGGCTCTACTTCCCGGGCTACCGGTACACGCCCCGGCCCTCGGCGTGGGGCCGGCGAGCCGACACCTCGGCCGACCCGGTGCTCGCCCAGGCCCGCAGCGAACTCGACGAGTACTTCGCCGGAAAGCGGCAGGTGTTCGACGTCGCGGCGGCGACGAACGGCGACGAGTTCCAGGAACAGGTCTGGGCGCAGCTGCGCCAGATCCCGTACGGCGCGCGGATCACCTACGGCGACATCGCGGTCGAGCTGGGCAGCAAGGGGTTCGCGCAGTCCGTGGGCCAAGCCGTGGGGCGCAACCCGGTGAGCATCGTCATCCCCTGCCACCGGGTGGTGGGCGCGGGCGGCAAACTCACCGGATTCGGCGGCGGACTGGAGCGCAAGCAGCTCCTGCTGGACCTGGAGGAGCCGGTCGAGACCCGGGCCGGACGACTGTTCTAGCCGCGCCCCGGCCGGGCGGCCCGACCGCGAACGCCCGGCACCCCCTGCCCCTTTGAAGAACAGCGAGGAACCCTTCCCCGATGGCCAGCGACACTGTCCCCGCCCTCGCCCCCGAACACCCCGTCGACCCCGGGGTGGTGATCGGCGAGGACGGGCTCGCCCGCCCCGCGTGGGCCGGCACCGATCCGCTGCTCCGCGAGTACTACGACACCGAGTGGGGCATGCCCGTGCGCGACGAGCGCGGCCTGTACGAACGCATCAGCCTGGAAGCCTTCCAGGCCGGGCTGTCGTGGGCGACGATCCTGCGCAAGCGCCCGGCGTTCCGCGCCGCGTTCGACGACTTCGACCCCGACCGGGTCGCCGGCTACGGCGACACCGACGTCGAACGCCTCATGGCCGACGCCGGGATCGTCCGCAACCGCGCGAAGATCCTCGCGGCCGTGGCCAACGCCCGGGCGACCGTCCGGCTGCGCGAACACGGCGGCCTGACCGACTTCGTGTGGGGGTTCAAGCCACTCGACACCCCCAGGCTGCGCACGTTCGCCGAGATCCCGACCACCTCCCCCGAATCGCAGGCCCTGTCCAAGGCCCTGCGCGCGCAGGGGTTCGCGTTCGTCGGCCCGATCACCATGCACGCCCTGATGGAAGCCATCGGCATCATCGACACCCACCTGCTGGACTCCCACCGCCGCGGTTCCTCCGGAATCCGGCCGGAATGACCGCCTCACCACCCAGCACCCCTGCTCGCTGGGGCCGTTCGGCCACCACACGGCCCGCCACGTCCCCCGTGTGGCGGGCCGTGTCCGTCGAGCCGCCGTCTGGAGGCGACGAGTGACGGGACGTTCGCCATCATCATCGCGCTGCTCGTGTTCCCGATCCACCGCACCCGGGAGGGCCGGTGCGGTGATCCTGGTCCCGAGTGGGTGTCACATGACGCGCTTCATGACGATCATGTGGCGTTTGAAGGGGGCGGTGTCGTTGCCCCAGGAGAGGACGGCGAAGACCTCGCCGCCGGGGAAGCCGTGGATCTCGGGTGCGGCGTCGGAGGGGGAGGGACCGCCGGTGCTGTGGGCCCAGCCGGACCAGGTGTTGCCGCCGTCGGTGGAGCGGTTGAGGTAGAGCTGGTGGTCGTTGGGGCTGATGCAGCCGATGGCCATGTTCTGCTGGGCGGCGTAGCCCGGGTCGAAGGGACTGGTGGCGAGGTGCCCGGGATCGCCGCCGCGGCCGATCGCGAGCGACTCGCACCGGCCGCCGCCGGGCAGTTCGGTGTACCGGGCGTTCCTGCCGTCGCCCGGGCGGGTGCGGGCGATGCTGACCGTGTTGGTCAGGCCCCGCGAGGCGTAGAATTCCTGTTCTCCGGCGGTGAAGGTGAAGCTGTCGCTGAGGCGCAGCTCCCGGGTGTCGATGTCCTGGACCGCCCAGTCGGGCCGGAAGAGGGGGCGGCCGGGCCGGAGGTACATCTGCTGGGTGTAGGGCCTGTTGCCGGCCGCGGTCGCCAGCTGGATGCCGTTGGTGGAGTACGTCGCCGAGACCTCGCCGGTGAGGTACAGGGAGCCGGGGACCCTGCTCCAGCCGGTCCACCGGTTGGTGTTCCGGTCCTGGAGGAAGCTGTAGTAGGCGGCGCCGTCGTCGCCGACGCGGAACATGACCAGGCGCTGGGTGCGGGCGTCCACGTCGCCGACCGCCAGCGTGGGCGGGAGGTGGGTGCGGGCGTTGCCCGGCATCAGCTGCCAGGCGCCGTTCCCGTGCCGCCACCAGATCCGGTCGTCCTCGCCGCGGGCGGCCTCGTACGTCCCGCCGTCGTGCCACAGGGCGGTCATGGCCGACGGGGAGCGTGCGGGGCCGCCCTCGTTGATCCAGTTGCCCTCGGTCGTCGCCGCCGCGGCGGGCGAGGCCGTGAGCCCCACCGTCAGGCCGAGCCCGGCCAGCACCGCCACTGCCACGTGCGGTGCGCGGGCGACAACGGCACGGCGGCCGCGCATGCGTTCCGATCCCATCGGACCATCTCCCTCCTCCGGGCGCCTCGACGTGGTGCACGCCGGGGCGCGCCGCAATCCGAGGCGGAACTTCCGCCCGGAGCCCGGACATTGGCGCCGGTGGGAGCCGGTGACGGTGCCGTCAGCGGGGGCTTGCCCGCCGGTGCACGCGAAGACCGGCCGGCTGCCCGGGGCGCGGCTACGCGGCCGCAACGAGGTGGGTGCCGAAGAAGCCGGCCAGCCTCGCGACGGCGGGGGTGACGAACTCGTCCTTGTCGTAGAGGTCGACGTGCGACGCGCCGTCGATCCAGTGCAGTTCCTTCGGTCCGGTCGAGCGCTGGAAGGCCCGCACGCACATCCAGGCGGTCACCGCCTCGCGGCCGACGACCATGAGCAGCGGGCGCGGGGCGAGCAGGGGCAGGGCGGCGAAGGTGTCGAAGGCCGCGATGCGGTCGATGCTTGACCAGGTCAGGGCCTTGGCCGCCCGGGGATGTTCGGCGCGGGGCGTGCAGTAGTACTCCCAGCCGTCGTGGACGTGCGGGCCGCCGCGGTGGGCCTCCTCCTCGGTCGCGGGGAAGATCGGGAAGGTCCGGACGCCCCCGCCCCGGGCCTCGGCGGTGCGGGCTGCCGCAGCGGCTTCGAGCATGGCCCGGAAGACGGCCGGATCCTGGGTGCCGTCGGCGCCGTCGCGGAACTGACGGGCCATGTCGGTGGCGCTGACGGTGGCGACGGCCCTGATCCGCTGGTCGGTCGAGGCGGCGGCCAGGGCGTAGCCGCCGGAGGCGCAGATGCCCAGCGCCCCGATCCGGCCCGGGTCGGCCTCGGCGCGGGTGGTGAGGAAGGAGGCGGCGGCCTTGAGGTCCTCGATCCGGTGCGCCGGGTCCTCCAGGCCGCGCGGCTCGCCCTCGCTCGCGCCCTGGAAGGCGGCATCGAAGGCGAGGGTGACGAAGCCGCGCTCGGCCAGGCGCCGGGCGTACAGGCCGGCGGCCTGCTCCTTCACCCCGCCGCCGGGGTGGCCGACGACGATCGCCGGGCGGGGGCTGCCGGTGCTGCCGTCGTCGGGGGTGTACAGGTGGCCGGCGAGGTCCAGGCCGGCGCTGGGGAAGGTCACATCGGTGATCACGGTGCTGCTCCGGTCGTCGTGCGACGGGCGGGTCGGCGCGGGGCCGACTCCGGGGCCCTCTTCGGTGGCCGCTCCTCCACCGTGGCGCCGGGGTGTGCGGGGGTGCCAGGGAGGACGCTGCCTATGCACGCCGGTACCAGGCACGAGGCCGCTCCCGTGCCGGACACTGGAACCATGACCGTCCGCGACCAGCCCTCCCGCGACAACGAGCTGGGGGACTTCCTGCGCGCCCGCCGCGCCGCCCTCGACCCCCACGGGGCCGGCTTCCCCGACGACGGACGGCTGCGCCGGGTGCCGGGCCTGCGCCGCGAGGAACTGGCGCAGCTCGCCCACGTGAGCGTCGACTACGTCGTCCGCCTGGAGCAGGGACGCACCCGGCGCGTCTCCTGGTCGGTCCTCGACGCGCTCGCCGACGCGCTGCGCCTGGCGCCGGACGAACGCGCCTACCTCTTCGCGTTGGCCGACGCGGCCCCGGCACCCGCCGTCCCACCGTCCGGCCGCCCGCCCGTGGACCCGCAACTGCGGCAGCTCCTGGCGACCATGCACGACGTCCCCGCCATGGTCCTCAACCGGCGCCTGGACGTCCTGGCCTGGAACCACGCGGCCACTGCCCTGCTCACCGACTTCGGCGCACTCGCCCCCGGGGAGCGCAACCTGATCCGCCTCACCTTCCTCGACGACGCCTACCGCGCGCTGTACGCGGACTGGCCCCGCGCCGCGCGCGACTGCGTCGCCACGCTGCGCATGGAAGCCGGCCGCCGCCCGGAGGACCGTGAACTCACTTCGCTGATCGGCGAGTTGACAGCCTGCGACGCGAACTTCCGGGCCTGGTGGGCCGACCACCGGGTGCGCGGCCCCCGGCAGCTCACCAAGACCTACGCCCACCCGCTGGCCGGCCCCCTGACCCTCGACGTCCAGCAGTTCACCGTCGACACCCGGCCCGACCAGCAACTCATCGCCTACACCGCCCCTCCCGGCTCCCCGGCCCACGAGGGACTGCGATTCCTCCTCCAGTGGGCACCTGCTCCGCGCGGATGACGCTCGTGTGCGGAGTCTGCTTCCGTACCTGGCCGCACTGGCGGCCAATGCGGCACTGCCGGGCCGCGTTGAGGCCCTCGGGTTGCCTGCCTCTCTGGCCATCGGCTACGGCGAAACACACTTGCCGGACGGAGTCGACGTGATCGGTTGGCGGGAGGACCTCGGACGGTCGTCGTCCGCGAAACCGCCTCCCCGGGAAGAGGTCGAAATTCCACCACCCGCCAGAGCAGGCCGAGCGTTCATGGCGGTTCGTCAGTTTTCGTTTCGTTCATAGACATTCGTCCAGTCTCATGGGCACCCGCGGGCGCTTGTCGCGCACGGGACGCATGCCGCCCTCCCGGCCCACCCCGCCCCGCTCCCCGTCGCGGCAGTCGCTGTGGGCCTTCTCGCGGCAGCGAGCGCCCTGATCGCGGAGTCGGAGAGCAACTCCGTGAAGTTCTCCTGCTGTTCAACATGGCGGTACTCGGTGAGGGATAGCATCTGCGACATCTAGATGTGTAGATGTCCTGCCGGGGCCTCGGTGGGACCTGCGCGGCTTCCTGGTGAAGTAAGCCCACTCGAACCATGGGCACCCGCACACCTTCTGACCAGTAGTCACGAGAACGGGAAGGGACCCCCGATGACCCCCACGAAGACCGCCGGCGTCGCAGCCGCGGCCTGCCTCGCCCTCACCACCGCGCTGGCCCTGGCCAACCCGGCCCAGGCGTCCCCGATCCAGGGCGCCTATGTCGCCCTGGGCGACTCCTACACCGCCGTCGGAACACTGACCACCCTCGCCCCCGGCACACCGTCCGCCTGCCGCCAGGGCAGCGACAACTACCCCCACGTCGTGGCCCGGAACCTCGGGCTGCAACTCGCCGACGTCAGCTGCTCCGGCGCGCAGGTCCGAGACATGACGCTTGCCCAGTCGCCGGACTCACCGCCGCAGTTCGACGCGTTGGCCCCGTCCACATCGGTGGTCACCCTGGGCATAGGAGGCAACGACAACAACACCTTCAGCACCGCCGTCCGCGGCTGCGAGGTCATCGACGCGCTCAGCGTGTTCGACATCGGATCGCCGTGCGCGGACTTCTACAAATCGACCTTCGCCGACGCCATCGCCTCGGACGAGGCGAACATCGCCGGGGCCCTCCAGCAGATCCACCGACTCTCGCCGCAGGCCAAGGTCTTCGTCGTCGGCTACCCGGACATCCTGCCGCAGAGCGGCAACTGCCGGCCGCAACTGACCCTCACCACCAAGGACACCGCCTACCTCGACGGCATCGAACTGGCCCTCAACTCCATGCTGCGGCACGCCGCCCAGAGCAACGACGCCACCTACGTCGACACCTACACCCCGAGCGTCGGGCACGACGCCTGCCAGAGCGCGTCCACCCGCTGGATCGAGCCGCTCGTCCCCGCCGGCGCCTACGCGCCGTTCCACCCGAACGCGGTCGGTCAGCAACACGTCGCTGCGGCCGTCGAAGCCGCGCTGCGGGCCGCCGGAGTCAGCTGAGGGTCCGAGGCCGCAGACCGCAGCGGGTCGATGGCCCGGCGGCCTCACCGAGGCTGCCGGGCCACCGGGCCCTCGCCCCCGACGTCCCGGTTGTTCCGGTCACACCTGGTCACACCTGGTCGCAGCCTCAAATGCGGCCCGGATCACTTGCGACGGGAGGGAGGTGGCGGGAGGGAGGTGAGAGTCCCCGCGCAACGAGGTGCGCCTCAGCCGCTGGTATCCGCGCCGCCCGAGTCCTGGTCCGCCTGGCGCCACTCGCGGTAGCGCATCACGAAGCTGGCGTTCTCGCCGTAGATCCGCCGGCGTACGTAGAGGATCGGCCGTCCGTCCGGTGCGCAGCTGACCCCCTCGCGCAGGAGCAGCGGACTGCCGGCCGCGACGTCGAGTCGCTGCGCGTCGGCGATGTCGGCGGCGATCGCGCTGAACGAGCGCCAGTCGTATTCAAGTTCGATACCGATCGCCTCGGCCACCGCCACCGTGGTGTTCCGCGACTCCGTCGACTCCGCGAAGCCCGTGGGCAGCAGGTGCGTGGCCACCCAGTAGCTGTTCACGGCCCAGGGCTGGGCGGAGATCACGATCACGGTGTCGATGCGGGTCAGCGCGCTCGTGGGCAGCCGCAGGTGCTCGGCCGCCTGCCGGTCGGGCGCCGTGTCCGAGCCGACCGACACCTCCACGGCCCGTTCCTCGGTGCCCTTCAGGCCGCGCACGGGCACGGGCACGCTCTGGCTGCCGACATCGAGGCGGGCGCTGTTCGGGTCGACATCGATCGTGGCCCGCACGACCGGCCGGCGCACGAAGGTGCCGACCCCCCGCCGGATCTCGATCGCGCCCGCACGGTCGAGCTCGGCGATCGCCTGGCGGACGGTCAATCGGTTGGCGCCGAATTGCCCGCACAGCTCCGGCTCGCTCGGCAGTCGGGAGCCCGGGGGGTACTCGCCGGTGTCGATGCGCTCCTGGATGGCGTGGGCGAACTGGAGGTACAACGGACCGTTGTTTCGTGGTGTCGGCACGTGGCGAATCCTACGGATCCGGCGCCCTGGGTCCAGTCCGGGTTCGCATCCGTGAAGTTCTCCTGGTGTTCAACCGGGTGCGGCTCGGCGAGGGATAGCATCTGCGGCATCTGGACGGCTAGACATCTAGATGCCTGGCCGGAGCCCCAGCGCGCCCTGCACAGCCGCCTGGTGAAGGGCCCCGCCCCCCGGCACCCCCATCGAATGAATCGCAACACCACGACAACCCCGACGGGCAGGCCGACACCATGCACCACCAGCACGATCCGCACGCCTGGATCACCACACCCATCACCGCGAACCTCCTGCGCGGAGCCCTCGACCTGGAGCAGACCGAGCGCGGCCTGCTGCCGCACCGACTGCCCGCCTGGGCCCGCGCCCAGTGCGCCGACCCGCAGCTGGCCAGGGCAGAGTCCCAGCCCTCCGGTGTACGGCTGGCCTTCCGCACCCGGGCCACCGCCGTCGAACTGGACACCCTGCCCACCAAGACCGCCTACGTGGGTGCCCCGGCGCGCCCGGACGGCGTCTACGACCTGCTCGTCGACGGCCGTCTGGCCGGTCAGGCCGTCGTGACCGGCGGCGACACGCTGACCATCGACATCACCACCAGGACCGCCGAGCGCCGCCCGGGCACCGCCGGCACCCTCCGCTTCAGCGACCTGCCCGACCGGGCCAAGGAGGTCGAGATCTGGCTGCCGTACAACGAGACCACCGAACTCGTCGCACTGCGGACCGACGCCCCCATCGAGCCCGTGCCGGACCGAGGCCGCAAGGTGTGGCTGCACCACGGAAGTTCCATCAGCCACGGCTCCGACGCCGCCAGCCCCACCAGCACCTGGCCCGCCCTGGCCGCCGCCCTCGGCGACGTGGAACTGATCAACCTGGGCCTGGGCGGCAGCGCCCTGCTCGACCCCTTCACCGCGCGCACCATGCGGGACACCCCCGCCGACCTGATCAGCGTCAAGATCGGCATCAACGTGGTCAACCACGACCTGATGCGCCTGCGCGCTTTCACCCCCGCCGTCCACGGCTTCCTCGACACCATCCGCGACGGCCACCCCCGAACGCCCCTGCTCGTCGTCTCGCCCATCCTGTGCCCCATGGTCGAGGACACACCCGGCCCCAGCACGATCGACCTCACCGCTCTCAGCACCGGACAACTCCGCTTCCGGGCAACGGGCGACCCCGCGGAGCGCGCGAGCGGAAAGCTGACGCTGGGCGTCATCCGGGACGAGCTGGCCCGCATCGTCGAACAGCGGGCCGCCGACGATCCGAACCTCCACTACCTCGACGGCCGCGACCTCTACGGACCGGCCGACGCCGCCGCCCTCCCGCTGCCCGACCAACTCCACCCGGACGCCGCCACCCACCAGCACATGGCCCAACGCTTCGCCACCCTCACCTTCACCACCCCGGGCCCCTTCAGCCATTGGCCGGAGCGGTGCTGTTCGGCCGGTTCGGCCGCGCGGTGTGGATGTAGATGAGGAGTATGCCGGTGAAGGGCTCGGGGACTGGGGTGGGTGGATCGCCGAGCCGGAGCGCGACCTGATCGGCTTCGTGCTGGACCTCGCGGATGGGTGAGCCGGACCAGCCGCCGGATGGGCTGGGCACAGAGCAGGATCAGTGCGGTGGCGACCCCCTCCATGGGCGGGAGCTCGTCGCTGATCACGACCTTGCGGATCAGGGCGATGCGCCGGTGCCGGCTGACCGGGCCTGGGGCGGATTCTCGGAGAAGCCGGGAAGCCGGGCAGCGTCCTCGTTCAGCGCGAGGTTCAGTACGAGCCGGCACAACCAGGTGCGGTACCAGCCGACTTGTCGGTATTCGACCTGCCCTGACGGGAGCCTCGCGGCCCTCTACCCATCCCCCTGCGAGGCCGGGTCGAGGGCGGCGTAGTGTGCGTAGTGTGAATGAACTGATCTTCCGGGGGAAAGACAGATTCCGCCCAGACTGGTCCGATCTCGGGCCGGTACTCATCGTCGTCACGATCGAACTCGTCGCCGGCCACCTGAAGTTCCACCTCGGCCTCGGCCCCATGGTCCTACTCGTCGGCGGGACCGTGGCGCTGGCCGCCGCGAGCCGCCTCCTCTCCATGCGGTACTGGAGCAGGGTCGGCACCGACGGAGTCACCATCTGCTGGGGGTTCGGCCGTGGCCGCACCTACTCCTGGCAGCAGATCTCCTGGATCGACGTGTCGGAGATCCAAGGCCGCGGCGCGCCCACACGTGTGGCCCGGATCCACACCACCGACGGCCGGCGCCACTGGATGTCCACCGTGATGGCCAGCGACCTCCACCCGTCGGAGGACTTCGACACCGACTTCCGGCGGGTCGTCGACTGGTGGAAGCACAACACCAGTCCGAGCCAGCGCGTCCTGCCGCAGAAGCGGTTCCGGGACCGGCTGACGCCCGTGAGGGCCGCGGTGCTGTGCACCATCGTCCTCGCCGTCGTCCTCTTCGTCTTCACCGTGGTGCTGGCCCAGTAGCCGCCTGAACGCGTCGGCCCGGCTCCCCGACGGGCGTTCCAACTGGTCGCCGGCGGCTTCGGGGTGACAACGGTGCCCTCCCGGCTCTCCCCGGTGCTGCCGCCCGGGGTGAGCCTGCTGCACGTCGAAGGCGCACCTCCCGAGCTCCGCCGGGTCCTCGTGGCGCGACTCCCCGGCCGCCCGACCCCGCCGATCACGGCCGTCACCCGAGCCATCACCCGAGCCATCACCTCGACCGCCTGATACGTGCCGCCGGGCCCCCCGGACCCGGCGCCGAGACTACCGACTCGCCGTGCACCAGTTGTCGGCGCCCGTGTGCAACCTTCTCGGTGGTGCGGCGGTGAGTAGGGCAGAGCGATGGCCCGGTTGGGTCGTCGCGCGGACGCGAAGAGGAATCGGATGACCGTGAGCGTATTGCACATCCCAGTGGAGGACCCGCCCCCGTCCGTCACGGCACCGGCTTCCGCGGGCGGCCCCGGCCTGCGGGAGCTTGACTTCGAGGGGTTCGCCGCTGCGCGCTGGCGGCAGTTGGTGCGCACCGCCTACCTGCTCACCGGCGACTACCACGAGGCCGAGGACGTGGTACAGGCGACTTTCGCGAAGGTCTTCAGGAACTGGTCCCGGATCAGCCGTCTGGAGGAGCCGGACGCCTATATCCGCCGGGCCCTGGTGAACAACAACCTGAGCCGTCACCGGCGGCGCCGGGTCAGGCAACTGCTCATGCCCGTCCTGCCCGATCGGGCGCACACCGCGGGCGGTGGCCACCGCGACGTCGAGGAACGCTCGGTGCTGCTCCAGGCGCTGGCGGAACTGCCACAGCGCCAGCGGGCCGTGGTCGTCCTGCGCTACTGGGAGGACATGAGCGAGTACCAGGTCGCCGAAGCGCTCGGCTGCTCGCTGGGCAATGTCAAGAGCCAGGCCAGCCGAGGCCTGGCGAAACTGCGCGGACACCCGGCGTTGGCCCCGTACGCGGCGGACACCGGTTCGACGACCGACGGCACGAACGGAGACAACAGGTGATGGACACCGAGAACATGATGCGCGGCGCTCTGCGAGATGAAGCGGCCCGGGTCGAGGTGGGGGACTGGTCTGCCGGACCCGTGCAGGTCCAGGTACGCAGGCAGCAGCGGGGGCGCCGGGTGGCGATGGGCGCGTCGGCTGTGGTGGCCGCGCTCGCGGTGGTGGCCGGCACGGGCGCGGTACTGTCCGCGCAGCGCGCGGTCCAGACCGTCGGGCCGGCCTCGCAGGCCCTGGCCGTACCGGAGGGGCCGGCTCCCGAGGCCGTGGTGGTGGAGCCCGGCCAGCAACTGTCGTTGGGCCGCCAGGACTGGTGGATGCAACTGAACGACCAGGAGATCTGCATCCACGACGCCCCCGCCTACCGCAGCGGTCCGGGGTGCGGCGGGCACTCCTGGGCGGGCGGAGCGACCGAGATCGTCATGCAGTACTACGGGAACCCCCCGCAGTACCAGGAGGGTCTGTACAACCTCATCTACCACGGGCCCGGGCGGGTGGCCCGGATGACCATCGAGATAGACGGCCAGGTGTCCTGGGCCACCGTTGCCTCACTTCCCGGCAACCCGGGCTACGCCACCGGCTATGTCTGGGGGCCGCCCGGCCGCAAGACCCCCAACGGTTCGACGGCATACCCGTTCGAAGGCGTCAAGCTCGCCGCGTACGACGCTCAGGGGAAGGTGCTGGCGAGCAAGACGCTGACCTCCTGAATCAGACCGCCGCCGCGATCCCGGCGGTGCCCGGCCGGTCGGCGAAGCCGCCAAGTGGCTGCTCTCCCACCCGCAGTGCGCCCGGACGTTCGGGTTGAGGCCCGACGGGTCGGACGCGCCGGGCGAGGACGGTGCCGTCACGGCGCCTGGTTGCCGGGGATCCGCGTCGGTGGGAGGCGTCTGCTCGGCCCCTCCCACCGGTCCGGGCTCCCTCCCCGGCACCGACACTCCAACTCGGCTCCGGCAACGGCCGACTGGGAGTCGGCGCGCTGCCGGGCGGGATCGGCTACCTGCGGATCGACTCCTTCCAGGACTGCGTCACCGGCGGCAGCTGCCAGCAGCAGGCCGCCGAACTCGACCGGGCGATCGACACCCTGCAAGGACCTGGCGCTCGCCCTGGCAGCCGCCGTCCTGCGCCGGCCCTGTGCCAGCCCTGAGCTCAGCCTTGAGCTCAGCCCTGAGTTGCGCCGAGCCACCTGCCGAGCGCCTCGCCGAGCCCGTCCGGGGCTTCACCGCTGCCGCCCGCCCAGGCGACGAAGCCGTCCGGGCGGACCAGCAGGGCGGCCAGCGTGGGCTGTTCGGGGCAGTGGGAAGTCACGATCCGCAGCCGGTCGCGGTGGCCGTCGGCGCGGGCGCGCAGCTCGGGGTCGTCGGTGAGGTCCAGCAGCAGCGCGCGGCCGTCGTGCAGGTGGTCGGCCAGTTTGCTGCCGTCGGCGAGTACGAGGTCCGGCGCGCTGCGGCCCACCAGCGGGTGCTCGCCGGGCAGGTCGTAGCGCTGCCACACGCCGGAGAGTTGCTTGACGAAGTAGGTGGTCCCGGCCGCGGTGTCGGCCAGCTGGGCGACGACGTTGCGCAGCGCTCCGCTGCCCGGCTCGGGCCTCATCAGTGCGACCTGAGCCCTCGTCCAGTCCAGGACCCAGGTGCCGATCGGGTGCCGCTCGGCGGTGTAGCTGTCCAGCAGGCCCTCCGGCGCCCAGCCCTGCACGGTGGCGGCGAGCTTCCAGCCGAGGTTGATCGCGTCGCCGATGCCGAGGTTGAGCCCCTGGCCGCCGAACGGGGAGTGCACGTGCGCCGCGTCGCCGGCCAGCAGCACCCGGCCCGCGCGGTAGGTGCTCGCCTGGCGGGCGTTGTCCGTGAAGCGGGTCGCGCTGTGCACCTTGGTGATCGTCACGTCCACGCCGCTGACGTTGCGCAGGCTGGCCTGCAACTCCTCGGCGGTGACCGGCGACTGGCGGTCTGCGGGCGGACCGTCGAACTCCACGGTGAGGATCCGGCCCGGCACCGGCCCGTGCACGTACGTCCCGACCGGGGTCCGGTTCCAGCCGGCGCCCAGGGCCTCGGAGCCGGTCATCTCCACTATCGCCTGGTGGCCGGTGATCTCCGGGGCCGTGCCGGGGAAGTCGAACCCGGCGAGCCGGCGCACCGTGCTGCGGCCGCCGTCGCACCCGACCAGCCAGCCGGTTCGGATCGGCGCACCGCCGTCGGTGTGCGTACCCGGGGAACGGGACATGGCCGCTCCGAGATCCGCCGGATCAAGGTAGCCACTGTCAACAACCTGCTTTTCCCCGGCGCCTGCCAGGCGGTCCAGGTCAAGCGCCGCCGCACCGACCGCAAGACCGGCAAGACCACCATCGCGACCATCTACGCGGTCACCAGCCTGACCGCCGAACAGGCCACTCCCGCCCAGCTCGCGCAACTGATCCGGAACCACTGGAAGATCGAGGCCCTGCACCACGTCCGCGACACGACCTTCGCCGAGGGCGCCTCCCAACTGCGGACCGGGAACGCCCCCCGCGCCATGGCGACCTGGCGCAATCTCGCTGTTGGATTCCTACGGCTGAGCGGCGTCAGGAACATTGCGGCCGGCCTCCGCCGCAACGCGCGCGACGCACGCCGCCCCCTCGCGCTCCTCGGCCTTGCGTGATCAGCTCTGGCGCCGAACCCGGTGACACGCGTGTGCCGTACAGGGAGACTGGCGATACACATATACGAGCAGTCGAAGGCCGAAGGGCAAAGAGTGGCACTGGCGAAGAAAGGGTCCCGCCGCATTGTCGTCGACGGCGTCGAGTACCGCTGGCGAGTGAGCAGGAAACCGTGCTGCGACTACGACGGCGTCACCTTGGGTTACATGGTGGAGGACGCGGCCTGTCCCGGAACGACGCTCGTCGTGGAGACCGGTCGGCCGGCCGTGCTCGAACCGAACATGCTGCCGGCTGAGGTCGTCCTGCCGCGCGAAGTCGCCGCAGGTATTCGGGCCGGGCGGTCGAACGGCTGGACGCCCAGCTCCAACGGTTCGCCGTTCAAGCTGCACCTCTCCGCTGTCTGACCGGGACGTACCGAAAGAGGCGCGGCAGCGCGGGCGGGAAACCGGTCTCCCACGGGATCCGAGCGTGGCGGAGCCTGGCCACGTGCTACGACGAGACGCCCGACAACTACATGGTGAGGCTCCAGCCGGGCCGGCCGGCTCGGTCGGCTTGCTCTTGCCGCCGCAGATCGGGCGGTGTGGACAGCGACGTTGTCGCTGTCCAACTGGCCGTTTCTGTGTCCGAGTTGCCCGCGCTTCGGTCGTGGGGGGCCGGTGTGGGTGCGTTCGGGTTCAGGGTCAGCTCTCGACCCTGAAGGAGCGCGGGTGCGAGTTGAACCTGACCGAACGGCCGGCCGACACGCTGAACAGCGATCCGCCGGTGCAGTCCTCGCCCCAGTAGAAGCGGACCGTGCTGTCCGTCGCGTTGTTCACGCCTGACAGGGGCCCGTGCGCCTCCCTCGGCACGTCGTAGCAGCCCGGGGCCGGGTCGACGTACGGCACGCCCGGGCCGCTGCCCGACCCGTCGGGGAAGATCACGTTGTAGAACGTCAGGGTGCCCGTGGCGGCCTGGGCGGACGTGGGGACGGCCACGGCCAGCGTCCCCGCGGCGATGAGGGTACCGATCGTCGTGACGAGGCGTCGCATGATGGGACCTCCGGTACACCGGGTCGCCGGGTGCGGCCCGTGATCGCAGCCAACGGTAAGGCTGCGTACGCGAATCGTCACCGGCGTGAAGGGGTGCGAACGGGGCGCGAAGGCCTTGTCCCTGCCAGGTGACAGCCCGGCAGGGGCGTCGTCCGTCGCTTCCGCCGACGGCGCGCCCTGGACGCAGGCCCGTCCGCGGCCGGAACGGAACGGAACGGAAGGGGCCCCCGGGGCGGGAGTGGGGCTCCCGGCCCGGGGGCCCGTGGTGCGTCCGGCTGGTCAGGACGCTGTGGCGGCGTCGATCAGCGGTCGGTGGCAGGCCACCGCGCGGCCTGGTGCCACCTCCCGCAGCTGCGGCTCCTCGGTGGCGCAGCGGGTGTCGGCCAGCGGGCAGCGGGTGCGGAAGCGGCAGCCGCTGGGCGGGGCGAGGGGGGAGGGCGGGTCGGTGGGGAGGAGGCCGGTGTCGCGCAGCGGGCGGCCGGGTTCGGGGACGGCGGCGAGCAGGGCGGCGGTGTAGGGGTGGGCCGGGGCGGCGAGGACGGCTTCGGTGGGGCCGCGTTCGCAGATGCGGCCGAGTTGGAGCACGGCCACCTCGTCGCTCACCGCGCGGACCACGCCGAGGTCGTGGGAGATGAAGAGGCCGGCCAGTCCGCGTCCCTCGGTGAGCCCGCGCAGCAGGTTGAGCACGGTGGCCTGGGCCGAGACGTCGAGGGCGGAGACCGCCTCGTCGGCGATCAGGACGCGCGGTCCGGCGGCCAGGGCCCGGGCGATGGCGACGCGTTGGGCCTGCCCGCCGGAGAGCTGGTGGGGGCGGCGGTCGCCGAACAGGGCGGGCGGCAGGCCGACGGCCGACAGCTGCTCGGTGACGACCTGCTCGCGGTCGCGGGCCGGGTCGGGATGGGCGTCGAGGGGTTCGGCGACCAGGTCGCGGACCCGGCGGTGCGGGTTGAGGGAGGAGAGCGGGTCCTGGAACACCATCTGGAAGCGGGGCCGGACGGCCCGCAGGGCGCGCGGGGAGAGGGTGGCGAGGTCGGTGCCGTCGAGGGTGACGGTGCCGGTGGTGGGCGGGGGCAGCCGCAGCAGGGCCTTGGCGATGCTGCTCTTGCCGGAGCCGGACTCGCCGACCAGGGCGAGGGTGCGGCGGGGGTGGAGGGCCAGGTCGACGCCGCTGACGGCGTGCAGCGGGCCGGAGCGGGTGCGGTGGACGACGCTGAGGCCGGTGGCCTCCAGGACGGCCGTTCCGGGAGCGGCGGCGTCGGGAGCGACGGCTGCGGGGGCAGCGGCGTCGGGGGCGGTGGTCACGCCGCGGGCTCCAGTTCGTCGGGCGAGGAATCGGGCGAGGAATCGGGCGAGGGCGAAGGGGAGGACGAATGCGAGGACGACGGCGCGTCAGACGGCGCGGTGAGCGGGAAGTGGCAGGTGGCGGTGTGGCCGTCCGCCGCGGTGTGGGTGGGGGGCGCGGTCGTGGTGCAGAGGTCCGTCGCCAGTTCGCAGCGCGGGGCGAAGGGGCAGCCGGGGGTGGGCCGGGTGAGGTCGGGCGGCGAGCCGGGGATCGCGGGCAGGGTGCGGCGCAGCGGGCCGGTGACCCGCGGTACGGAGCGCAGCAGGGCCGCGGTGTAGGGGTGCCGGGGGTGGCGGGTGACGGCCTCGGTGGGGCCGGTCTCCACGATCCGGCCGCCGTACATGACGGCGATCCGGCGGGCCCGCCCGTACAGCAGGCCGATGTCGTGGGTGATCAGCAGGGTGGCGAGGCCGCGGCTGCGCCGGTGCTGGTCGAGCAGGTCGAGGACGGTGCGCTGGACGGTGACGTCGAGGGCGGTGGTGGGTTCGTCGGCGAGCAGCAGGGCGGGTTCGCCGGCCAGGGCGGCGGCGATGCCGACGCGCTGGCGCAGGCCGCCGGAGAGCTCGTGCGGGTGGGCGCGGGCCCGCCGGGCGGGGTCGGGGACGTCGACGGCGGCGAGCAACTCGGTGGCGGTGCGCAGCCGTTCGCGCCGGGAGAGCCGGCGCCGGTTGGTGAGGGACTCGGTGACCTGGTCGGCGATCCGGACCACCGGGTTGAGCGAGGTCATCGGGTCCTGGTGGACCATGGCGATGCCGGTGCCGAGCAGTTCGGCGCGGCGGGTGCGGGAGGCGGCGAGCAGGTCCTCGCCGTTCAGTCGGATCTCGCCGGTGGCGACGGCCCTGGTGGTGCGGGACTCGACGCCGAGGACGGCGCGGGCGAGCACGGACTTGCCGGAGCCGGACTCGCCGACCACGCCGAGGCACTCGCCGGCCGCGATGGTGAGGCTGACGCCGTGCAGGACGTGCAGGGCGCGGCCGTCGGGAGTGTGCAGGACGGTGTCGAGCGAGCGGACGTCGAGGACGGGAACGCCGAGGTCGGGTCCGCCGAGGTCGGGTTCGTCGGGGGCAGGGGAGTGGAGGGCAGGGGAGTGGAGGGCAGGGGAGTCGAGGGCAGGGGAGTCGAGGTCGGGGGCGGAGGTCATCCGCGCGCTCCCTTCGGGCCGGCGGGGCCACCCGAACGCAGGTGCTCCCCGAGGTAGTTGAGGGCGAGGACGGTCAGGCAGAGCACGGCCGCGGGTGCCAGCGAGATCCACGGCGCGCTGCCGAGGGCCGTGCGCCCCTCGGCGATGATGCCGCCCCAGGAGGGCTCCGGCGGGCGCAGTCCGAAGCCGAGGAAGCTGAGCGAGCCCTCGGCGACGATGGCGACGGTGGTGGCGGTGAAGGCGAAGGTGAGGGCGGCCGGCACGACGTGCGGGACGATGTCGCGGCGCAGGATGCGCAGCGGGGCGGTGCCGAGCATGCGGGCGGCCTGGACGAAGCCGCGCTCGCTGAGCGAGAGCACGACGGCGCGCACCACCCGGGTGAAGTGCGGGACGGTGAACAGCCCGATCAGCGTGCCGATCACGGTGAGGCTGGGGCCGCGCAGCGAGACCACGATCATCACCAGGATCAGGCTGGGCACGGACATCAGCAGGTCGGTCGCGAAGCCGATCGCCTTGTCGAGCGGGCCGCGGAACCAGCCGGCGGCGAGGCCGAGCGTTCCGCCGCCGAGCAGGCCGACCAGGATGGTGAGGGCGGCGACGGTGAAGGAGGCGCGGGCGCCGGCGACGGTGCGCTGCAGGACGTCCCGTCCGGCGCTGTCGGTGCCCAGCCAGTGGCCGGGGCCGGGGGCGGCGGCGGGGTGGGCGAAGTCGCCGTGCAGCGGGTCGAATCCGGGCAGCAGGGGCAGCAGCAGCGCGGCGAGGGCGACGACGGCCAGCCAGGCCCCGGCGGCGAGCACGCCGGCGGGGGGCCGGCGGCGGCGGGTGGTGCGCGCCGGGACCGTCTCGACGGTCACGACGGTGGTCTCAGCGGTGCTCATGGGCGATCCTCGGGTCGATCGTGCGGTACAGCAGGTCGACCGCGAAGGTGGCCGCGACCACGCCGAGGGCGCTGACCACCACCACGGCCTGGACGACGGGGAAGTCCCGGCCGGAGATGGCCCCGGCGGCCAGGCTGCCGACGCCGGGCACCGCGAACAGCGACTCGACCAGCACCGAGCCGCCCAGCGAGGTGCCGATGCCGATGCCGACCAGGGTGACCAGCGGCAGGCTGGAGGGCCGCAGGGCGCGGCGCAGCAGCAGCCGGGTGGTGCCCATGCCGCGGCTGCGGGCGGCGGCGATGTACGGCTGGTCGAGGGTGTCGAGCAGTTGTCCGCGCAGGGTGCGGGTGAACACGGCGGCCTCGGTGAGGCCGAGGGTGAGGGCGGGCAGCACCAGGTGGCGCAGGTTCTCGGCCGGGTTCTCGGTGAACGGGGTCCAGCCGGTGGCGGGCAGGACGCGCAGTTGGACGGCGGCGAGCCAGATGAGCAGCAGGCCGAGGGCGAAGCCGGGGACGGCGAGCCAGCCGAAGGTGCCGGCGGTGGCGATCCGGTCGAAGGTGCCGCCGGGGCGCCAGGCGGAGAGCAGGGCGACGGGCACGGCCAGGGCGAGTGCCACCAGCTGGGCGGCGAGGAAGAGTTCGAGGGTGACGGGGATGCGGTCGGCGAGTTCGGTGGTGACGGCGGCTCCGGTGGACAGCGAGTGGCCGAGGTCGCCGTGCAGGGCGTCGGCGATCCACTGCCAGGTGGCGGCGAACAGGTTGCGGTCCAGGCCGAGCCCGGCCTCGTAGGCGGAGATCTGCTCGGGGGTGGCGGTGGGGCCGAGGGCGGCGACGGCGGGGGAGCCCGGCATCAGGTGGGGCAGGTACAGGGCGGCGACGGTGACCAGCAGCAGCACGGCCGCGGCGCGGCCGAGCCGCCCGCCGTGGCGCAGCGCGGTGCGGGTGCGGGGGGTCATCGCTTCACCCACAGGGGGGCGGGGGAGACGTTGAGGACGGTGCGCTTGGACAGGTCGGGCAGTCCGCCGACCTTGGCGGAGCCGAGGAAGCCGACGGTGTTCTCGGTGAGGAAGGCCATCGGCACCTCGCCGACGACCCGCCGGGCGGCCTGCTGGTAGGCGGCCGCACGCTGGGCGGTGTCGGTCGAGGAGCGGCCCTCGGCGATCGCCTTCGAGGTCTCCGGGTCGGACCAACTCATGAAGTTGTACGGCGAGTTGGGCAGGTAGAGGCTGGTGAGCGCGGTGTCGGTGTCGCCGAACATGCTGGTGGGGAAGTCGATCACCTGGAACTTGCGCTGGAGCATCGCGGTGCCCAGGCCCGCGGCGTCGAGCGGCTTGATGGTCACCTTGATCCCGGCCTCGCCGAGCATCTGCTGGAGCACGGTGGCGCGCTGCTGGCCCTCGGGGCGGCTGTCGACGAGGTAGTCGAAGGCGAGGTCGGGGTGGCCGGACTCGGCGAGCAGGGCCCGGGCCTTGGCCACGTCGTGGGCCGGGTACCCGGGGGCGGTGCGGTACGGGGAGCGGGAGCCGATCGGGCCGTCCGAGACGGCGCCCTGGTCGAGGGAGACGACCTTCTCCAGGGCCTCGCGGTCGATCGCGTACTGCACGGCCCGGCGGACCCGCACGTCGTCGAAGGGCGCCGACGTGGTGTTGAAGACGATGGTGGTGGTGCCGCCGGGCCCGGTGGCGCTGCGCAGCCCGTCGGCGGCGGCCTGCTTGAGCTGGCCGGGCGTCTCGGTCCAGATCAGGTCGGTGTCGCCGGAGCGCAGCGACTGGTAGCGGCTGTCGGTGTCGGTGAGCACCCGGTAGACGAGCTTGTCGGCGTGGCCCTTGGCGCCCCAGTACGCGGGGTTGCGGGCGAGGGTGACGGAGACTCCGGGCTGCACGCTCTCCACGGTGTACGGGCCGGAGCCGACGGCGGGGGAGTCGCCGGCCGGGGCCTCGGAGACGTAGCCGAGGGAGCGGGTGAACAGGTTGGGGAAGGCGGCGTCGGGCGCCTTGAGGGTGAAGGTGAGGGTGGTCGGGCCGGAGACGGTGGTGGCGCCGATGGTGGCTGCGTCGATGGCGCAGGCGCACTTGCTCTCCGGCTTGGCGAGCCGGGTGACGTGGTCGGCGACGGCCTGGGCGTCCAGCGGCTTGCCGTCGCTGAACTTCACGCCCTCGTGCAGGTCGAGGGTCCAGACCGTGGCGTCCGCGTTGGGGGTGAAGGACTTGGCGAGGTAGGGCTGGACGGCGCCGTTGTCGCCGTTGACCATCAGCGGGTCGTACAGGGCGTTGGCGAGGACCATCATCGGCATCGAGGTCAGGGTGCCGTCGGCCGGGTCGAGCTTGGCGAACGGCCGGTCCAGGCCGATCTTGAGCGTGCCGCCGTCCACGGCCGGCCCGTCGTTCGCCGCGCCGGTGTTCCCGGCGCCGGCGCCGGAGAGCGCGTCGTCGGAGGCGGAGCAGGCGGTGAGGGTGAGCGCGGCCGTGCAGGCCGCCGCTACCAGGAGGTGGGTGTGCCGCTTCATGGTTCCTCGGTTCGGGGGAGGGGGGAGGGGAGCGGGGGCGGCCTGGGGGAGTGCGGCCGCCGACGCCCCACACCATTCCGGAAGTGGCAGTACTGCCAAAAGGCAGTTGTGCAAATTTCAGATGACGAGACCCGGAAGAGTCGGCACTCGCCTTGAGCGAGCACGGTCGGACGTGATTCGGTACTGACAGCCGCCCCCTCGGCGGCCCCATCCACACTCAACTCACCGAGAGGAAACGGAAGAACCATGCAGGGGACGGACACCGCGGCGGAGCAGGGCATGCGCGACCGCAAGAAGGCGCGTACCCGCGACAGCATCCGCACCGCGGCGCTCGACCTCTTCGAGGAGCAGGGCTTCGAGCGCACCACCGTGGACCAGATCTGCCGCCGCGCCGACATCGCCCACCGCACGTTCTTCCGCTACTACCCGGCCAAGGAGGCGCTGCTGTTCGGCTGGGACTTCGGCCAGGCCATCCTCGACGCCTTCGCCGCCGCCCCCGCCGAACTCCCGCTCTGGGCCGCGCTCGACCACGCGCTGACCGCCACCGGCGGCCGGCTCGAAGAGCCCGTCGAGCACACCGAGCGCCGCCGCCGGCTGCGCCGGAGCCTGATCGAGGTGCAGGGTTCCGTGCACAACTACGCCGTGGTCGTGATCGACGGCTTCACCGAACGCACCGTCACCATCGCGGCCGAGCGGCTCGGCGTCGACCCGGCCACCGACCTGCGCCCGACCGCGCTCGGCGCGCAGTTCGGCGGCATGGTGCGCCACCACGTCCTGATCGCGTCCGAGACCGGCACGGTGGCCGAATGGCGCCAGGCCTACCGGGACGTGCTCGACACCGCCGGCTGACCCGAGCCGACAGCCCTGCACCTCTACACCCCGTCACCGCGACACCCCTGGGCGATGCCGCCGGCCGTCCGGACGGCACCGCACGCCCTTTCCGCCCCCCTCCCCCCCTTCGCGCGGCCCGCCGCGCACCTTCACCACCTGCTTCGCACTTCCCGAAAGGCCCCCGCATGTCCCTGGTCAACTTCCGCGACCCCGCAGCGCTCGCCGACCCCGCCGGCCGGTGGATCCGCCCCGGCACCCTGTTCCGCTCCGCCCAGCCCTTCCCCGCCGCCGACGAGACCGTCGTCGCCCAGCTGCGCGAGCACGGCATCACCACCATCGTCGACCTCCGGGGCGAGCCCGAGAGCCGCCCCGAGGACTGGGCCGCCGCCGAGGCCGCCGGCATCGCCGTCGTCCCCGCCCGGATCGAGCCGACCAACGACGAACTGGCGCAGGCCATGCGGGCCATGACCACCGCGGAGGACCTCGGCGCCTTCTACCTGCTGATGGCCGAGTCCGCGCCGCAGGGGCTGGCCGCCGCCGTCGAGGCCGCCGTCCGCCCGGGCGGCGTGCTGGTGCACTGCGCGGCCGGCAAGGACCGCACCGGGCTGCTCACCGCGCTGCTGCTGGAGCTGCTCGGGGTGCCCGCCGAGGAGATCGTCGCCGACTACGCCCGCACCAACGAGGCGATCGAGCAGATCTGGGCCGGCCTCGCCGACCGCAACCGGGCCGCCCTCAACGAGGTCGAGGCCGGCCGGATGGTCGTCCCCGCCCCGCTGCTGGAGGCTCCCGCCGGGGCGATGAGCACCTTCCTCGACCTGGTCCGCGCCGAGAACGGCGGCGCCGAGGGCTTCCTGACCGCCTGCGGGGTCGGCGCCGAGACCCTGGACGCCTTCCGCGCCAAGGCCGCCGCCCGTACAGCCGCCGGTGCCGAGGCCCGCACCGCCGCCCGCACCGAGGCCGGTACCGCCGCCCGTACCGCCGCGTCGAACACCGCCGAGGTGACGGCATGCTGACCCTGCTGCGGCACACCGACGGCACGCCCTTCCGCGACCTCAACCACAACGGCACCATGGAGCCCTACGAGGACCCGCGGCTGCCCGTCGAGGAGCGGGTCGAGGACCTCCTCACCCGGATGACCTTGCAGGAGAAGGCCGCGCTGATGCTGCACGGCCGGATGCTCCCCGGCGACCAGGGCCCGTTCCCCTCCGGCGCCCGCCTGATCACCGAGCGCGGCCTCACCCACTTCGCCATGATGGCCGTCCCCGACCCGCGCGCGATGGCCGAGTGGAACAACCACGTCCAGGACCTCGCCGCGGCCGGCCGGCTGGGCATCCCCGTCACCCTCTCCTCCGACCCCCGGCACGGCTTCACCGCCAACCCGGCCACCGCCCACACCGGCGGCGGCTTCAGCACCGGCCCCGAGCCGATCGGCCTCGCCGCCACCGACGACCCCGACCTGGTGCGCCGCTACGCCGACCTGATCCGCCGCGAGCTGTGCGCCGTCGGCATCCGGGTCGCCATCCACCCGATGGCCGACCTCGCCACCGAGCCCCGCTGGGCCCGGATCAGCGGCACCTTCGGGGAGGACCCGGAGCGCGCCTCGCGGATGATCACCGCCTACATCGAGGGCCTCCAGGGCGGGCCGATCGGCCCGGACAGCGTCGCCTGCATGACCAAGCACTTCCCCGGCGGCGGCCCGCAGGCCGGCGGCGAGGACTCGCACTTCGCCGCCGGGCGCCGACTGGTCTACCCCGGCGGCGAGTTCGAGACCCACCTGCGCCCCTTCGAGGCGGCCTTCGCCGCGGGCACCGCGCAGATCATGCCCGCCTACGCGATCCCCTCCGGCAGCGGCCTCGACGAGGTCGGCGCCAACTTCAACCGGGACGTCATCACCGGCCTGCTGCGCGGTCGCTACGGCTTCGACGGCGTGGTCTGCACCGACTTCAACGCCATCACCGGCATGGACGTCCCCGGAGTGGTCACACTGCCCCCGCGGCACTGGGGCGTCGAGGAGCTGTCCGTCGCCGAGCAGGTCGTGCTCACCCTGGACGCGGGCGCCGACCAGCTCGGCGGCGAGACGGACCCGGAGCTGATCCTGGCCGCCGTCCGCTCCGGCGCGGTGACCGAGGCCCGGCTCGACGAGTCGGTCCGCCGCATCCTGCGCGACAAGTTCCGCCTCGGCCTCTTCGCCGACCCGTACGTCGACCCGGAGGCCGCCGCCGACCTGGTCGGCGCCCCGGAGGGCCGGGCGCTCGGCCGCGAGGTCCAGCGCCGCTCGGTGGTCCACCTGGCCGGCGAGCCGCGCACCGCCACCCGGCTGTACGTCGAGGGCATCGACCCCGCCGTCGCCGCCGGGTACGGCACCCTCGTCGAGGACCCGGAGCGGGCCGAGCTGGCCGTGATCCGCCTCGCCACCCCGTACGAGCGGCGTGAAGGGATGCTGGAGCAGCACTTCCACAGCGGCTCGCTGGAGTTCGAGCCGGCCGAGGTCGACCGGCTCACCGCGCTGGCCGCCACCGTGCCCACGGTGTTCGCCGCCCAGCTGGAGCGGCCCGCCGTGCTCACCCCGCTCGCCCCGCACGCGGCGCTGCTGATCGGCGAGTTCGGCGCCGCGGACGAGGTCGTGCTGGACGCCGCGCTCGGCCGGGCCCCGATGACCGCGACGCTCCCGTTCGACCTCCCCCGCTCGGACGCCGCCGTCGCCGCCTGCCGCGAGGACGTGCCCTTCGACACCCGCGCCCCGCTCTTCCGGCACGGGCACCGGGCCGCCGGGGAGGGCTGAGGCACCCTGGCCGGGGCCGCCGGGGCCTGCCACCGACCAGTGGCAGGCCCCGGCGCGGGTGGAGCCGATCCGCTGATCAGACCGGATGAATTACCGGCGCTCTCGCCCGTCCACCGGTGTGTGCGGCCGACCGATCGGGTACCGGTGCATTCCGTCCGCCTCCCCCATCCGGCCCGCGCGGCCCAGACCTGGAGGTCCGCATGTCCACCGACTCCAGCGCACGGAACTGCCCGTTCGACTTCGCCGAGACCCTAGAGTTCGACCCGACGCTCCGGCAGCTCATGAACGACGCACCGGTCAGCCGCATCCGCCTGCCCTACGGCGAGGGGGAGGCCTGGCTCGTCACGGGCTACGACGACGTGCGCACGGTGACCACCGACCGGCGGTTCAGCCGCCACGCCATCGTCGGCCGGGACTTCCCGCGCATGACCCCGGAGCCGATCGTCCAGGCCGAGGCGATCAACGTCATGGACCCGCCCGCCAGCGCCCGCCTGCGCAGCCTGGTGTCCAAGGGCTTCACCCCCGACCACATCGAGCGGATGAGGGAGCGCACCCAGCACGTGGTGAACGGGCTGCTGGACCGCATGCGGGACCAGGGCCCCCCGGCCGACCTCATGGAGCACCTGGCCCATCCGCTCCCGCTGATCACGATCTGCGAGGTCCTGGAGATCCCCGAGGCCGACAGCGCCCAGCTGCGCGCCAACGCCCGGACGATGATGGACGTGAGCCTGGCCAACAAGCCGAACGCGGTACGCGCCAAGGCCGACCTGCGGGCGTACTTCGCCGAGCTGACCGCCGAACGGCGCAGGAACCCCGGCGACGACCTGATCAGCGTGCTGGCCACGGCCCGCGACGGCGACGAGGTCCTCGACGAGAAGGAACTCACCGTGATGGCCATGGTCCTGCTGATCACGGGCCAGGACACCACGACGTACGAGCTCGGCAACCTCTCGTACACCATCCTCAGCCGGCCCGACGTGCTCGCCGCACTGCGCGAGCGGCCCGAGACGCTCTCCCGCACGCTCCAGGAGCTGCTGCGCTTCATCCCCTTCCGCAAGGGCGTCGGCATCCCCCGGGTGGCCCTTGAGGACGTGGAGCTGAGCGGGGTGACGATCCCGGCGGGGGACATCGTGCACGTCTCCTACCTGACGGCCAACCGGGACGGCCGCAGGTTCGACCGGCCCGACGAGCTGGACCTGGAGCGGACCAGCCCCTCCCACATGACCTTCGGCTGGGGCGCGCACCACTGCCTCGGCGCGCCGCTGGCCGTCACCGAACTCGAAGTCGCCCTCGGGACGCTGCTGGAGCGCTTCCCCAGGATCGCGCTGGCGAAGCCGGCCGCGGAGCTGGCGTGGAACACCACGTCCATCTGGCGCTATCCGCTGGCGCTGCCGGTCACCTGGTGACGGTGCCCCCACGCTCCGGCGGCCGCCCGCAGCCACCCGCTGCCGGAAACACCGCGCACGTCGGCCCGCACACCCCGGGGTGTGCGGGCCGACATGCGGGACGGGCCCGCCTTCCGTAAATTGGGCTAGGTGGCCTGAACCAACTTGCGGCCAGCACGACCGCCCGCACCGCGATCAACCGATGCTCGCCCGGTCGGCTCGTCGGCCGCTGAGTTGGGTCCCGCCCGGTGCGTCCCGCCGACCGCGCCCTCCGCGCGTCCGGCTCGCAGCGGCTGCCGTCGAGTGGTGAAATCCCGCCCCGCCAGGGTCGCACCGGGAACACCGCTCGTCTGGAGGAAGTGCCGTGGCAGTTCTGTGCAAACCGGCGATAGACGTACCCGAGCACGTCATCACCAACGAGGAGACCATCGAGCTGGCGCGCAGGCTCCACCCCGACCATCCACAGCTCGAACTGGCGCTGCGTCTCATCAAGAACACCGGAGTGCGCAAGCGGCACCTGATCCAGCCCATCGAGGTGGTGCTGAAGCACCCGGGGTGGGACGAGCGCAGTGCCGTCTTCGCGGCGGAGTCGAAGGCCCGCGTCCCGGCGGTGGTGATCAGGGCCCTCGAACAGGCCCAAGTGGAGGCGTCCCAGATCGACTTGATCGTCTATGTGTCGTGCACCGGTTTCATGATGCCGTCGCTCACGGCGTGGCTGATCAACAGGCTGGGCTTCCGGCCGGAGACCCGGCAGCTGCCGATCGCCCAACTGGGGTGTGCGGGCGGCGGTGCGGCGGTGAACCGGGCCCACGACTTCTGCTCGGCCTACCCGGGCGCCAACGTGCTGATCGTGGCCTGCGAGTTCTGTTCGCTGTGCTACCAGCCCACGGACCTGGGCGTGGGCTCGCTGCTGTCCAACGGCCTGTTCGGCGACGGGATCGCCGCCGCCGTGGTCCGGGGCGAGGGCGGGACCGGAATGCGGTTGGAACGCAACGGCTCGTACCTCATCCCGGACACCGAGGAGTGGATCTCCTACGCGGTCCGCCCCACCGGATTCCACTTCCAGCTGGACAAGAGGGTGCCGGGGACGATGGAGCCGCTCAGCCCGGCCCTGCGCGCGGTGGCGGAGCAGCACCAGTGGGACGTGGGCACGCTGGACTTCTACATCGTCCACGCCGGCGGCCCACGGATCCTGGACGACCTCAGCCGCTTCCTGGAGGTGCCGCCCGAGGCGTTCCGCTTCAGCCGGGCCACCCTCACCCAGTACGGCAACATCGCCAGTGCGGTCGTACTCGACGCCCTGGCCCGGATGTTCGACGAGAAGTCGGCCCTCGACGGGCACCAAGGGCTGCTGGCCGGGTTCGGCCCGGGGATCACCGCCGAGATGTCCCTGGGCACCTGGGCGTCGTCGGAATCCTGATCGGCGGCCGGGCCGGGCACCAGGTGCCCGGCCCCGCGTCCGTCGTTCAGAGGGCCGGGGGCCGGGGGCCGGGGGCCGGGGGCAGGGGGCAGGGGGCCGGGCGCTGGGTCAGGGCCCGGGCAGGTGCGGTCGCGCTGCGGAGCGCGCGAAGCTCGCCGATACTGAGCCAACGGGCAGTGACGGAACGTCGCGTCGGCGCTACGGTCCGACACGCCCGGCCCGCGCCGGCGTGCGCGCGGCGGCCACCGAGCAGGGCCGCCGGAAGCCACGACCGGCGACCACTGGCCCGGCGGCGTACCGACCGCCCGGCCCTGGACGGAAAGACCGGGAATGCTGAACCGACGAGACCTCTTGAAAGCCGCCGCGATAGGCGGCCCGGCGGTCCTCTTCCCCTGGGACCGCGCACCGGGCGGGGCCCGGGTCTCGTCCCTGGCGTTGTCGGCCGCGCCGGCCACGCAAGCCGCTCCGGCCGCGCACGCCGCGCCGCCCAGGTCGGAGGCCAAGCGGTCGGCCGCCCGGATCACCCCCTTCGAGCACGCCATGCCGGTGCCCCCCGTGCTGAACCCGGTGTCGCGGACGGACTCCTCGGACCTGTACCGGCTGCGGATGGCCGATACCCAGGCGGAGATCGTCAAGGGGCTGCTGACCACCGTCCGGACCTTCGGCGGCTGCTTCCCCGGTCCGACCATCCGGGCGGTCAGAGGGCGGGAGGTGGTGGTCCAGCAGACCAACGACCTGCGCGTGCACACCTCCGTCCACCTGCACGGCGGCCAGGTGCACTCGCGCTACGACGGCCTGCCGATGGACCTCGTCCAGCCCGGCGAGACCCGCGAGTACCGCTACCCCAACGAGCAGGTGGCCGCCTCGCTCTGGTACCACGACCACGCGCACGAGCTGGAGGCCGAGAACGTCTACCGCGGCCTGGCCGGCGCCTACCTGCTCAGCGACCCGCACGAGAGCGGCCTGCCGCTGCCGAACGGCGAGTTCGACATCCCGCTGCTGATCCGGGATGCCCGGATCGAGACCGACGGCAGGCTGGTCTACACCGACCCGTACGCGTGCCCGCACATGCTGGTCAACGGCAAGGAGCGGCCCTATTTCCAGGTGGCCGCGCGCAAGTACCGGCTGCGGGTCTTCAACGTCTCGCCCAACCGCCATGTGTCGCTGCGCCTCGCCGACGGCCAGCCGTTCACCCAGATCGCCTCGGACGGCGGACTGCTCGCCGCGCCGGTGACGCTGCACGAGCTGACCCTGACCGGCGCGGAGCGCGCCGAGATCGTGGTCGACTTCGCCCGCTACCCGGTCGGCGGATCGGTGGTGCTGGAGAACACGGCCGCGCTGGAGAGCGAGCGGACCGAGGTGCTGCGCTTCGACATCACCCGGACGGCCGAGGACCGGAGCCGGATTCCGGACGTCCTGGCCACCCTGCCGCCGATCCCGAAGGCGACGGTGCACCGGGAGTTCGCGCTGACGACCTTCCCGGACGCCAGGATCAACGGGCGCAAGTACGACCCGAAGCGGACCGACGTGCGGACCACCGTCGGCAGCAGCGAGATCTGGACGATCCGCAACCACCTCACCCGCCCGCCGGCCGGGGTCTTCCACGCCCCCCACTCCTTCCACACCCACCTGGTGCAGTTCCGCGTGCTGGACCGTGACGGGGTGCCGGTCGGCCCGGCCGAGGCCGGGCTGAAGGACACCATCACGGTCCACCCGGGGGAGAGCGTCCGGATCGCCATGACCTGGGGCGAATATCCGGGCGAGTACGTCTACCACTGCCACCACATGGTGCACTCCTCGCACGGCCAGATGGGCCGGATCGACGTGCTGCCCGCAGGATCGAAGGACTCCGGGCGGGAGTCGGAGGACGCCTTCGCCGACTCGTCCCGGTCCACCGGATCGTCGGCGGCCGGAGCCTCGGCGGCAGGAGCCGGTCGACGGCGGTGGCGACGGCGCAACCGGCACCACCACCACCATGCGGGCCACCACCGCCGGCACCGGGGACTGCGGTGAACCCGGAACCGAACGGCAGGCCGGCCCGGACGAGGAGTTGAGCCTGGCCGCGCGCCGATGCTGAACCGGAGATGCTGAACCGGCGATGCTGAACCGGCGGTGCTGAACCGGCGGTGCTGAACCGGAGATGCTGAACCGGCGGCGTCCCAGAAGTCTGGGATACCGCCGGTCGGCGCCGCCGTCCAGGATCAGTACGGACGATCCCGCTGGCGCGCCTGCGCCGTGTAGGCGGGCGGAGCCAGCTCTGGAGCCGTCCATGACCATCTTGTTCGAGCCTGGCGTCCCCCGGCAGGAACCCGCGGACCACCGGGCCTTCACGGGTGAACTGTTCGGGCGAGCACGTGAGACCGCCGAGCTGCTGCGGCTGCTCGCCGACCCCGCCGTACCCGGCGTGCTGCTGCACGGCCTTCCGGGCAGCGGCAAGACCCGGCTGGCGTTCGCGGTCGCCGAGCAGTACCGGGCGGCGGGCGGGACGGCCGGAACTCCGGGGCCAGCCGAGCTGCTGACGGCCGATCAGGTCGAGCCGGGCGACTACCTAGCGCTGCTGGCCCGGTGTGCCCCGCGCGGGGCGAAGGTGCTCGCCACTGGTCGGCTGTCACCCGCCGGCGGCGGCGTGGCGTACCGGGTGGACCCCCTGGCCGTTCCGGTGGACTGGTCACCGACCGATCTGGACGCCTTCTGCCGCACCCCTGCGGTGCAGGTCTTCACGGCCGCCCGGCGGGCCTGGAGTCCGGGCTTCACGGTGACCTCCCGGAACCAGCAGACCGTGGGCCGGATCTGCGTGGAACTCCGGGGCCTGCCAGGTGCGTTGGTGCTCGCGGCCCGGGTGGCGGCGCTGGAGGGCATCGGCACCGTGCTGGCCGCACTCGGCGGGGCGGAGGCGGGCGGCCTGGTGGCCGCCTATGTCGAGCCGCCCGTCCCGTCGCCCGTCCCGCTGCCCGTCCCGTCGGCGGACCGGTCGCCGGGACGAGGGGTAGGACGAGAGGCGGGACGACCATCAGGACGGTACGGCCCGCTCGGCGCCGACGCGGCGCGGCTGATGTCCTGCACACCCCTGTTCGCCGGCGGGTTCGGGCCCGAGGCGCTCCGGGCGGTGGCCGGGATCGCGCCGAGTGCCTTCCCGGCGGCGCTGGAAGCCCTGCTCGACCGGCAGTCGCTGACGCTGGAGGACCGGCCGTCCGGCCGATTGGACGGTGCGGCCGAGACGCGACTGTACGTGCCGTTCGGCGACCTGCCCGAGGTCCGGCCCGCCGGCGGCCCGCTCGTCGTCCTCACGCTCCGTCATGCGCGCTACTACGCCCGGCTCGCCGCCGGGGCCGCCCGGCGGCTGGCCGCCGGCGATCAGCCGACAGCCCTGCTCGCCCTGCGCGCCGAGGAGGCCAACCTCCGGCTGGCGGTCGACACACTGACCCGGCACGGGTTCACCGCCGAGGCCCTCGACCTGATGGAGCAGTTGCTCGCCCACGCCCGAGTCGTCGGCCTCGGCCCGGACTGGGCCGACCGCCCCGCCGTGCCGATCGGCGCCACCAGCCCAACCGGCCCTGCCGGAATCACCGGTGGGCGAGCGCGGGTCCGGCTCGCGCTGATCCGCGCCGAGGCCCGACTGATCGACGGCGACCACGAGTTGGCGAGCGCCCTGCTGGACGAAGCCGAGGCGGCCTCATCCGTGCCCGACCGATCCCGGACCGCGCCCGACGAACCCTCCACGGCGGCCCGACTCCTGCGGCTGCGGGGCCTGACCGGATGCGACCGGGACCCCGACCGAGCCCTCGCCGCACTCACCGGGGCAGCAGCGCTCCTCCGTGCGGCCGACGACGAACCGGCGTCCCTGCGCGTCGAGTTGGAGGCCGCCCTGGCCGAGCTTCGGCTCGGCCGGACCGGGCCCGGCGGCGCACTGGCGGGCCGGGTGCTGACCGCGGCCCGACGCCGGGGGGACGTGCTGCTGGCCGGAACGGCCCTGCTGCACCTGGGCCTGCTCGCCGCCGCCGGAGGCGATCCGTCCGCGTCCCGCGCCCACTACGTCGAGGGGCTGGCCCAGCTGCGCCCACTCGGCGCGGTCGCCACGCTCGGCGCGCTGGTCGGCCTGGTCGCGAGTCCCCTGCGCCCCGCACCGGCGCGGGCGACCGACGCCGCCCGGCTGCTGGGCAGCTTCCATCCGGGGCGAGCCGGCATTCCCGGCGACCCCGCGGATCCCGACCTGGCCACCGCTCGGCTGCTGCCCGGCATCCGCCGCCGGCTCGCCGAGGACGAGTTCGCCCACGCGCTGGCAGCCGGCGCGGCCACCGCGCTCCTGGACCTGCTCTGCTCCCTCTCCCCCGTCCTCCCCCTCGCCGAGTCGGACTCCGTCGAGGCACCGCCGAGGCAGCAGTTGACCAGCCGCCAACTGGAGGTCTCGCTCCTGGTGGCCGACGGACTGAGCAATCATCAGATCGCGCGCCGCCTGGGCATCTCGGAGTGGACGGTGGTCAACCACCTCCGCGAGACGATGCGGCGGTTGCAGTGCTCCTCGCGGGTCGGCGTCGCCGGCTGGGTGCACCGCTCCGGCCGCCGGGCGGGCCCCGCCCGCAGCGCGCGGCGGGGCCCGGACGACGTGACGCTCGACGAGTCCGTCAGCCGATGATGGTGATCGTGACGAGCGAGAGGACGACGAGCGAGACGCTCGGGGTGACCTCCAGCTCCGCCGGGACGCCGGCGACTCCGGTGCTGGCGAGCTCCGCGATCGCGGCGTTCGGCGTGGTGTAGGCGGCGCAGCCGCCCATCAGATCAGCAGTACTCATGTCGAACTCCCTTGAGATGGAAGCGAAATCAGGTCTGTGAGCGGATCACAGCTGGGTGGCGATGGAGACCACCACCAGGGAGATCGCCTCGGTCCACGGGGTGACCGTGAGGACCGGGGTGAACTCCAACTCGGCCGTGATGCCGGTGCTGGCGAGCTCCTCGATCGCCGCGTTCGGGGTGGTGTAGGCGGCGTAGCCGCCCATCAGGTCAGCAGAGCTCATGGTCATCCTCTCGACTCGTCGGATTCGAGCTCGGATCGGGCCCGGATTCGGTTTCGGTTTCGGATTTCGGCGAGGTGCGGGTTCCTCGACCGCCCCCAGCAGATCAGGCGTTCGATGCCAGTGCCCAGTAGCAGGAAAGTGGGGGCATCCTGCCCCTTGCCCACTCGGGCATGACAGGAGCCTGCCCGTGGTGACCGCCGGCCGGGATCCCTAGCGTGGCCGCCATGGCAGCGACAGTCTCGACCCCACCGGCAACGCCGGCAGCCGACCGGGCCGGCCCCGGCCGCACCCCGGGCCTCTTCGAGTACGCGCCCGAAGTGCCGGTGGCACTGGCCGCGTTGGGCTTCGCCCCGCTGGAACCGGACAGCCTGGTGAGCCATCTCGGCCGCAACGACTCGTGGGCGGGACGCACCACGGACGGCACCGGCGTCTTCATCAAACGGCTCGACCGCCAGGCCCCCGACGGAACCGACCGCTACGACCGCTCCTGCGCCTTCGAGTCGGCCCGGACCGGGGCCGGCGCACTCTCCTGGGAGTCGCCGGCGCTGCTCGGCGGCGACCGGAAGCGGTTGGTGCTGGTCTTCGACCTGCTGGCGGACGCCGTCACCGGGAACACCCTCGCCGACGAGGACGGCTTCGACACCGCACTCGCCCGGCGGGCCGGCCGGGCGCTCGCCGAGCTGCACGGCTTCCCGACGGCCGACGTCCGGCCCAAGCCCCGCCCCGGCGCGCGCACCGGCCACCGGCTGGCCGCGCTGACCGTGGCCGAGTACACCGCGAGCAGCGGCGCCGAACTGGCCCTCTGGGGCCTGCTCCAGCAGGACCGCCGACTGCACGGCGCCCTGCGCGCGTTGGACGCCCGCTCGGCCGCCGCCGACCACCGTCCGGTCCACGGCGACCTGCGGCTGGACCAGTTCCTGCTCTGTGACGGCACGCTCCAGCTGACCGACTGGGAGGAGTTCCAGCTCGCCGACCCGGCGATCGACCTCGGCGGCTTCGTCGGGCAGTGGCTGTACCGGGCGGCGAGTCGGATGTTCACCGGCGTCGACACCGACGAGGTCGACGTGGAGGTCGACCCCATTGACGCTGAGGCCGACGGCGGCCGACCCGCCGACGCCCACGGCACCCTCATGCGCAGCGGAGAACGCGAACTGGCCGCCGTCCTCCCGGTGATCGGCGCCTTCTGGCAGGGCTACCGGCAGCACGCCGACCGGCTCGATCCCGAACTCGCCGAGCGGGTGGTCGGGTACGCCGGCTGGCACCTCTTCGACCGCACCATGGCCACCGCGAGCGTCCGGCCCACCCTGAGCGCGGTTCAGCGCGGCATCGCCGGTGTGGGACGCGGGGCACTGCTCGCCCCGGACCGGTTCATCGAGGCGATCGGGCTGGTGGCGTCATGACACACGTGTCCGAACAGCTCGCGGCCGCGCTCACCGGCATCGACCTCACCGAGTACCCGCAGGCCGTCACGGTCGACGGCCACCGCATCAGCGCCGACTCGCCGCGCGGCCTGCGGTTCGCCCTGGGCACGGCGCTCTACGAGCAGTGGCACGCCGGCCTCGACCGGTCGCGCCTCGACCGGTCCCGCACCGCCACTCGACTGCCCCGCCGTGACGTGGAGTTCGAGCGGCAGCTGATCTCGGCGACACCGCACGCGGACACGCTCGCCCCCGCCCGCCTGCGCGCCGCCGTCCCGACCGAGGCCGAGGCCGGGGCTGAGCCCGGGACCGGAACCGGAACCGGGGGCGCCGCCACGGAGTTCACGGTCGAGCTGGGCGGCGTGACGGTCCGCGTCCCGGCCGCCGCCGTCCGGAGCGACGGCCCGCGACCGGCGGACACCTCCGTGACCGTCGAGCTGCCCGCCGTCCGCCCCGCCCTGTCGCCCGGCTTCCTGCTGGTGGACGGGCCGCACGGCGGGCCGCACGAGGGCGAGTTGGTGCGGCGGCTCTACCTGCACGTCGAGGACCCCACCGCCGCGCCCGCGCTCTGGGCGGCGCTGCTCCGGGAGTCGGCCGCCCGCTCGCTGCGGTGCCGGGCCAAGGTGCTGTCCCGGCCCTGGTCGTACCCGCGTCGCGACGCGGTCGTGCTCTACCTCCCCCGCTCCCACGCCGGCGAGTTGACGGCCTTGGCGGCGGCGCTGCGCGACCTGCCCGGCCTCGGCGCGCAGACCTCGGTCTTCGCCCACCCGTTGGGGCCGGGCATCGCCACCGCCGACGAGCCCGGCGACACCAGGGCCGGGTGGCGCGGCCGGAGCTTCGGCCAGCACCGGGCGGCGGCGGTGGCCGAAGGAGTACTGCGACACGCGGCCGCCCCGGACGGCCCGGCCGGATCAGGCGGACCGGCGCTCGCCGCCTCCGTCGCCCGATCGCTGCGCGACGCGGCCACCGACCCCACCGACCCTTCGCGGAACGGCTGAGCGGCATGCGGATCTCCGTCCTCTTCCCGCACGCCCTCCGCGACCGGGCCGACCTCACCGCGCTGACGGCGCTCGCCTCGCTGGTGAGCGCCGGCGCGGCCGACCGGCTCTGGCTCGGGCAGTCCCTGGCGGTGGAGAGCCACCAGGCACTGGCCTGGCTGGCCGGGACGGGGCAGCGGATCCCGGTCGGACTCTCGGTCACGCTGACTGCCCTGCGGCACCCCTTCGAGGCGGCCGCCCAGGCCCAGTCCTTGGCCGTGCTCACCGGACACCGGCCGGTGATCGGCTACGGCGCGGGCGAACCCTCGCTCGTCGGCGGCCTGTTGGGCGCCCCCTACGCCCGGCCGGCCGAGGCCGTGGCGGACTACGTCGGCGCCGTCCGCACGCTGTTGGACGGCCGGTCGGCCGGGCCGCCCGCACCGGGCCCCGGTTCCGCCGCGCCAGGGCTTCGGCTCCCGCACGGGGAGCACCCGCCGGCGGTCGAGCTGGGCGCGGGCGTCCTGCGACCCGCCATGGCCCGCGCGGCCGGGCGGGTCGCGGACGTCGCGATCACCTGGATGACCCCGCCCCGCTACGTGGCCGAGGTCCTCGTCCCAGCCCTGGCCGAAGGCGCAGCGACGCCAGGCCGGGTGGCGGCCCCGCCGCGAGTGGTGACCGTGGTGCACGCCGCCGTCGCCCGGCCGGGCCGCCACCCGATGGTGCTGGCCCAGCACGGCGCCGGCCGGCACCTCGGCGCGCCGCACTACGCCGACATGCTCCGCCGCGCGGGCCTGCACCTGGACACCCGCGACCCGGTGGCCGGCGCCCGCGAACTCGTCGAGTCCGGAGTCTTCCTCTACGGCTCGCCCGGCCAACTGGCGACCGAGCTCGCCGCCTACGGGACGGCCGGAGTCGACGAGGTGGTCCTGAACCCCGCCGGCGTGGTGCTGGCCCACGGGTGGGACGCCGCGCTGACGGACCTCACCGAACTCCTCACCCACCTGGCACCACGGGCCGGCTGAACTCGACGCAGCTGGCGATCCGGGACGATCGGGCCCAAGTGCCAGTGGTTTTCCAGGACTTCGGCCGGGAGAAGTCGGTCTGATCCAGAGCGGTCTGGAAGGCGGTCGGTGATCTCGGCGAAGGGGCTTCCTCGGTGACCGACCGGCCGCTGAGGCGTTCGATGTCCATGGCGATGGCCGTGAGGGCGTGTTGCGGGTGAGGTCCGCGTCGTGTTCGGGATCACCGAAGTGGAAGTCGGCTCAGGTGATGGTGCGGACGCGTCTACCGTTGATCGAAAGGCAGCCCGGACAGCCCAGGCAGCCCACGCAGCCCAGGCAGACGCGGAGGCAACGATGAGGGTGGTGTTCGTGCACGGGGCGTGTGTGCGGGACGGGTCGTGGTGGTGGCACCGCACCGCCGGGCTGCTGCAGGAGCACGGGGTGCTGAGCGTGGCCCCGGCGCTACCGAGCTGCGGCGAGGCGGGCCTGCCCGGCGGCGTCGGCGGTCCGGGCCTGCCCGAGGACGTTGCCGCGGTGCGCCAGGTGCTGCAGGCCGGTGACGAGCCGACCATCGTGGTCGCACACAGCTACGGCGGTATCGTCACCGCGGAAGCCGCCGCGGGAATCGGGTCGGTGCGCCACCTGCTACTGGTCTCCAGCTACCTGCCCGAGGTCGGGCAGAGCCTGTCGGACTTCGGGGACGGCGGCCCCGCCCCGTTCCTCGACGTCGACCCCGACGCCGGCACGTTCGGGGTCCGCCCCGAACTGCTCGTGGACACGTTCCTCCAGGACTGCGACCCCGAGATCCAGGCGCAGGCGGCGGACCACCTCACCCGGCAGAGCGTGCGGGTGACCGGCCAGCCGGTCGGGGCGGCCGCATGGCAGCAGTCGCCGTCGACGTACCTCGTCTGTGCTCAGGACCGGGGCACCCCGCCGCGACTGCAGCGCGAGTTCGCCCGCCGGGCCGGCGGCGTCGTCGAGCTCGACGCCGGCCACCACCCGTTCCTGTCCCAGCCCGCAGCGGTCCGGGACCTGCTGCTGAGCCTGTGACGGCCGTGACATTCACGGAATCGCGGCCGATCGCCTTCAGGGAGTGTCATCACCGGGGGTTCCGGCCGCCTTTCAGGGCCATTCGGGTCCTGGCGGTCCGTTCAGGTCGAATCCCGTCCGAACGCTCCCCGTCGAAGAGCCCCGGGGCGCAGGCTGGTTCCGTGACCGCGTCAGCACGGACGCGGCGCGAGCGGAAGGACGAACATGACGAGCACGCGCGGCCGCGTCGCCGCCCTGCTGGGCGCCGTCGCGGTGGTCGCCGGCACCACCCTGGCCACCCCCGCAGTCGGCTTCGCCGCCACGGCCGGACCGGTCCGCGTCGGCGGGATCACCGGCCAGGCGCCCTGCCCGGACGCACCCGAGTTCAGCTGCGGGACCCTCACCGTCCCGTTCGACCACAGCGGCGCCACCCCCGGCACCCTCGACCTTGAGGTGGCCGTCACCGGCAACACCACGGCGCCCAAGGGCGACCTGCTGTTCCTCACCGGCGGCCCCGGCCAGCCCGGCGTCCCGGCGATCAAGCGGATGGCGGGCAAGCTGGAGCCCGTCCTCAAGGACTACCGCCTGGTGATGTACGACCAGCGCGGCACCGGCCGGGGCGCGCTCCAGTGCCCGGGCCTCCAGGAGGACATGGGCTCCTCCGACCTCGCCCTGCCGCGCAAGCAGTCGATCGCCGACTGCGCGGCCGCCCTCGGCCCCAACGCCCGCCACTACAGCACGGCGGACACCGTCGCCGACATCGACCTGCTGCGCCGCGCCCTCGGCGACCGGCGCCTCACCCTGGACGGCGTCTCGTACGGCAGCTTCGTCGCCGAGCGGTACGCGCTCGCCCACCCGGCGCACGTGGCCCGGTTGGTGCTCGACTCGGTGGTGCCGCAACAGGGTTTCGACCCCCTCGACCTGGCCGCGCTGCCCGCGAGCGCCCGGGTCCTGCGGGCCGCCTGCCAGGCCACCGGCTGCACCACCGACCCGGCCGCCGACCTCGCCGCCACGGTTCGGCGGTACGGCAACGGGGCGCAGATCCTGAGTGCGCTCACCGGCTACGAGTTCATCGACCCGAACTACGGCGGGGTCCCGGAGATCCTGCACGAGGCCGCCGCCGGGCAGCCCGCGAAGCTCCAGGACTTCTTCGACCTGGTCCGCCGGCAGGTCGACGCGGCCTCGGCCGAGGAGCTCAGCCAGGGGCTGCACTCCGCCGCCCTGTGCGCCGACTCGCGCTTCCCGTGGGGCACCACCGATACCCCGGTCGCGGGCCGTGCGGCGGCGCTGGAGCGCACCCGGCAGCGGCTGACCGCCGAGCAGACCTGGCCGTACGACCCGGCGACCGCGACCGGGCTCGGCAGCCTCCTGGTCTGCCTCGACTGGCCGCGCGAGCAGGTGCCGCCGGCGCCGTCGGACCACCGCAAGCTGCCGGACGTGCCGGTGCTGCTGCTCGGCGGCGACCGTGACCTGTCCACGCCGTACGAAGTGCTGTACCAGCAGGCCGAGTTGGCACGCGACCCGCAGATCGCGATCGTGCCCGGGGCGGCGCACTCGGTGCAGAACCGGGCGGCGAACCCGGCCGGACGGCAGGCGGTGTACGACTTCCTGCTGAAGTAGCGGGAGCCGTCGGCGGGCCGTTCCGCACGGGGGACGGAACGGCCCGCCGCCGCGGCCCGTCCGGCCTGTTGCGCCGGCCCGCCTGTTGCGCCGGCCCGTCCGCCCTCATCCGCTGGGATGCCCGCTCCTCCTCCGCTGGGATGCCTTGTCCCCTTCCCCGTCCTCCCCTGAGGGGATGTCAACTACTGCGCCCGCGAACTAGCGTCGCCGGCATGACCAGAATCCGTCGTGCTGCCCTGGCCGCCGTGCTCACGCTCGTCCTGCCGCTGCCGATCATCGGAGCGGGTACGGCGTTCGCCGCGCCCGGGCCCTCCGCCACAGCCCCCTCCATGGCCCCGTCCGCGGCCCCCTCCGCAGCCTCGGACAGGTCCGGCGTCCAGCTGGAGCTGCCCCGCCCGACGGGTCCGCACGCGATCGGACGCGGCACCCTGCACCTCGTCGACCAGCACCGCCGGGATCCCTGGGTGCCGGCCGCGGGTGCCCGGGAACTGATGGTGTCGACGTACTACCCGGCCCGGCCCGGGACCGGCGGACCGGCCCCCTACATGACCACCGAGGAGGCCCGGCTGCTGCTTCAGCAGGCGGCTCAGGGCGGCGCCGTCCCGGCCGAAGCGCTCGGCGGCACCCGCACCTTCGCGCACGCCGACGCACGGCCGGAGCGCGGCAGGTTCCCCCTGCTGGTGCTCTCGCCCGGCCTCGGGCTGCCGCGCGCCACCCTCACCGGCCTCGCCGAGGACCTGGCCAGTCGCGGGTACGTCGTCGCGCTGGTCGACCACACCTACGAGTCCACCGGTGTGACCTTCCCCGACGGACGGACCCGCACCTGCGCCGTCTGCGACCAGACCCCCACCCTCGAGGCTCTGGAGGCGATAGCCCGGAGCCGGGCCACGGATCTCTCCTTCGTCGTCGATCAGTTGACCGACCGTCATTCACCGTGGCGATACGCCGGCATGATCGACCCGCGGCGGATCGGCATGGCCGGGCACTCCATCGGCGGTGACGCCGCCGCCGCGACCATGGCTGTTGACGACCGGGTACGAGCCGGGGTGAACATGGACGGAACCTTCCTCGCGCCGGTCCCCGCCACCGGCCTCCAGGGCCGCCCCTTCCTCATGTTCGGCACCCTGGCCAACCACAGCCCGGGCGGCGCGGACACCAGCTGGGACCGCGACTGGGCGCGCCTGGACGGCTGGAAGCGGTGGCTGACCATCGCCGGCTCCGACCACTCCAGCTTCACCGACCTGCCCGTCCTCGCCGCACAGTTGGGCGTGACCGGCCCCGCCGTGCCGATCCCGGCGCAGCGCGCGGAGGAGATCACCCGCGCCTACGTCGGGGCCTTCTTCGACCTGCACCTGCGCGGCATCCCGCAGCCGCTGCTCGACGGCCCGTCACCGGCCGACCCGGAGGTCGCCTTCCAGCACCCCTGATCCCACCGTCTGATCCCACCGTCTGATCCCGCCGTCTGATCCCGCCGTCGCCCCCGCGCCCGCCCCCGCGCGGGGCAACGCGCGGGGCAACGCTCGCCCGGCCTGTCGCCGGGCGAGCCGGCAGGGCTGTTCAGGGCCTGCGGTCGTGGAAGGTGCGGCGCAGGTCGCCCACCCAGGCGTCGGGGTTCTCCCAGGGGATGAAGTGGCCGCCGTGGTCGTGGGCGTTGACGTTGACGTGGTTGAACCAGTCGGCCTGCGGGCCGGTCCTGAACGCCCGGACGCGTTCGTCGGCGGTGTGGATGCCGGGCGGGTTCTCGTACGTGACGAGGGTGAGGCCGACCGGGGCCTGTACGACCGGGGTGCGGTCGTGGACGGGGGTCCAGGGGTAGCGGTTGGCGTTGGCGTAGTAACGCATCGACGTGGCGATGGAGTTGTTCACCCAGTAGATCGTGGCGTGGGTGAGCAGGTCGTCCTTGGTGAAGACGGATTCGACGTCTCCGCCGTTGTCGCTCCAGGCGTTCCACCGCTCCAGCAGCCAGGCGAGCAGTCCGGCGGGCGAGTCGCTCAGCCCGTGGGCCAGGGTGGCGCCGTCGAGCGTGTGCACGGCGAGGTGGGACGCCGAACGCTGGTCCAGCTCGATGGTGCGGGCGCGGACGTCGGCGGGCTGGTCGTCGGTGAGGGGTCGGTTCCGGGCGAAGTCCCAGGCGCGGGGGCCGGTGAAGAAGTCGAGCGGCAGCCCGGAGCCGATGTGGATGCCGTACAGCTCGTCGGCGTACTTGTGGCCGAGCTGGCTGGAGACGATCCCGCCGATGTCGCAGCCCCCGGCGGCGTACTTCCCGTATCCCAGGGTCTCGGTCATCAGGGTGTGCCAGAGGTCGGAGACCTTCCAGAAGTTGACGTCCGGAAAGCCGGTGAGCGGGCCGGGGAAGCCGAAGCCGGGCAGGGACGGCACGATGACGTCGAACGCGTCGGCGGGGTCGCCGCCGAACGCGGCCGGGTCGGCGAGCGGGTCGATCACCTTCGCCCAGTGCCAGAACGTCCACGGCCAGCCGTGGGTGAGGATCAACGGGATCGGGCGGGGGCCGCGGCCGGGTTTGCGCAGGAAGTGCACCGGGACGCCGCCGACGCTCACCTGGTAGTGCTCGTGGGCGTTGATGGCGGCCTCGGCCTTGCGCCAGTCGTACCCGTCCCGCCAGTAGGCGACCAGTTCACGGAGGTAGCTGTCCGGGACGCCGTAGGACCAGTCCTCGTTCCCCTCGTCCAGCGGGGCACGGGTCAGTGCGAGACGGGTGCGCAGGTCGTCGAGGACCTCGTCGGGCACATGGATCGGGGTGGGTTTCAGGGGAAAGGCGTGCGGGGCGGTCATGGCGTGGTTCCTTTCCGGGGAGGAGGAAGCGGTGCCGCCGCCGGACGGGCACCAACTGGCCCGGCGAACACGGCTACCCGTCCTGCCCGGCCACGGTGGCGAGTCCGTCGAGCAGCGTGGTGATGGTGGCGTCGGTCAACCGATAGCCGTCGGCAGTCTCGACGATCTGACCCGAGGCGATACGGGAGTTCCACCAGTCCTCGAGGAAGCCGGGGGCGTATCCGCCGGTGCGGAAGCCGTACTGCTCGGACTCGAGGCCGAAGGCGATCATGAGCCCGTAGTCCGGCAGCGCGTAGGAAGGCTCGTCCTGCGCAGGCGTTCTGAGGTACCGCTCGAAGGAGTCGACCCGGTTGAAGCTGCTGAACAGCCAGAACAGGTAGTCGTACATGAGCGTGGAGCGCGCGTCGGCGTGCAGGGCGAAGAACCCCTTGTCGTGCACGAGGGCCTCGGCGAGCGCCCGCATCCGCCGGTCCGCGTCGGGCAGAACGTCCGCGACCTCGCGGAAGGCGCGCAGCAGGACGGGGGAGAAGCTGCCGTCGCGCACCGCGGCCAGGTCGGCGAGCCGGTCCTGCTCCGAGGTGTCGTAGACGGACTCGTCGACCAGGCCCGTGACGAACGCCTCGAAGTTCTCCGCGACCAAGGTGATCGCGAAGTCGGCCTCCTGGCTGACGTGCACCACGGTCGGCTCGCCGCGCCTGCCGCACGCGCGGTAGTCGAGGGCGAGCATGTCGTGGCCGCCCGAGGGCATGGCGGCGAAGTAGACACCGATGTCGGGGTACTCCCACCTGTCGATCCAGAACCGGCTGCCGAACTCGCCGCCGAGCGATTGCGGACGGGTCCGCCCGACGCCCCGGATTCCGGTGATCTCGATGTAGTCGTCGGCCCAGGACGTGGCTTCGGGCATGGGGAAGCAGGTCCGGGCCGGGGTGCCGCCGTTGTGCACGGTCATCAGCGCGACGTAGGAGTCGGGCAGACGGTATCCGCTGAGCTCCTCCTCCAACGACGCGACCAACTCCGGCGAGGGCGGGGCCTCCTCCACGTACTGCTCCAGCGCGTACGCCGAATCGTCCCAGAACCCGGTGACGTCGAAGCCCTCGAAGTGTCCCACTGCGCCCTCCCGCACCTACTCGTCCGGCGATTGTACGTTCGATGCCCGGCCGACGGCGGCTTCGGAGAAGGGCAGAGTCAGGCGGCACTGACGCATCGCCGTACTGAGCCGTACTGATGGGCGGCGAGGTGGTCGGCCCAACGAGACATCAACCCGGCTCCGGGCGAAGCAGGACACCGTGCAGTCCCCGTGCCGGTCACGGCCGCTTCGCCCACGAAGCCCGGACTCCTCGCCGTCCGCCGCAGCCTCCCGTCGGGTTGTGGAGCGGACGTCGGGTCGGGCCCGGCCCTGTGGGGTCGGCCCCGGGTGTCCTGCGATCAGGCGGCTGTGGCGAGGTTCTTCTCGAACGCGGCGAGGTAGTTGCGCAGGTGGTGGTCCTTGATGCCGTCGGTCTCGGGGGCGAACATGTCCTGGCGGTAGCCCTTCGCCCGGTCCTTCAGCCCGGCGATGAGCGGCATGGCCTCGTGGAGCTCTCCGTCGGCGTCGAAGTAGCGGAGTGCGTTGACATGGGTGAAGGCCGGCTCGGGCGGGAGCTGGGGGACGATGTCGTTGTTGTTGACGAAGCGGTAGCAGCAGTCCCTGAAAGCCGTGTTGTGGGCGGCGGCGAGAAGGCGTTCACAGGTGCGGGGCTGGCCGAAGGTGTAGACGCCGTCGGGGAGTTGGCGAGGCTCCTCGAAGTACCAGCAGGCGCCGGCCAGCATGGCGAGGGCGCCGCCGAGGCTGTGGCCGGTGAACCAGACGCTCTGCCCGTTGGTGCGCAGTCCCCGGATGGTGTCGCGGATCTCGGGGTAGACGGACCGCAGGGCCTGGTGGAAGCCGTAGTGGACGAAGCCCTTGTTCGCCGGTCCGGGAACGGGCGGGGTGCTGACGTCGGTGAGCCAGTCGTAGATCTTCAGGACCTCGGTGCCCCGGAAGCCGGTGACGATCATGCGGTCGCTGGCCATGGTGTAGGCCTGGGTGTCCTCGATCGGGAACGGCATCTGGTGCGTCGACTCGAAGTGCCGCACCTCGTCGAAGCCCCAGGCGTGGGCCTTGTTCTCGATGCCGGCCCGGTCCAGCACGGCCAGTCCGGCGGCCTGCGCCATCCAGTAGGCGTGGGGGAGGGAATAGCGGGTCGTCGAGTGGTCCAGGGCGGGGATGGCCATCGGTGTCCTCCGGGAAGCGGGCCAGCGGATCGCCCAGCAACCTAGTGCCGTACGCGAACGGAGGGGAGCCGGAAGCGCTGAAGGCCACCCGTACGGGCGCAACCGCGGCGGAACCCGGATCCCGGCGGGCTGTGCGGGAACCGCCGCAGGACGCGGGATCCGCGGCGTTCGCAACACCGCCCATGGGCTCGACGGCCGTGGTCCCCGATGATCGGCGTGGCGTCGGCGAAGTCGAAGTGGCAGCGCTGTCAGCCGCGTTGAGGACTACCGCGATCTCGCGGAGCCGATGGTGTCGAGTTCGGCGACGGCGTCGGCGGGCAGGACGAGGTCGGCCGCGGCGGTGTTCTCGCGCAGGTGGGCGATGGAGGAGGTGCCGGGGATCAGGACGGTGGTGGTCGAGCGCTGCAACAGCCAGGCCAGCGCGACCTGTTGCGGGGAGGCGTCGAGACGGGCAGCGACATCGTTGAGCGCCTGGGACTGGAACGGGCTGAAGCCGCCCAAGGGGAAGAACGAGGCGAAGGCGATGTTCTGGTCAGCGCAGCGGTCCACGAGTGAGTCGTCCTGCCGGTTGGCCAGGTTGTAGAGGTTCTGCACGGTGACGACCGGGGCGATGGCCTGCGCCTCGGTGAGCTGGGCGTCGGAGACGCCGCTGATGCCCAGGTGGCGGATCAGCCCCTGACGGCGCAGGTCGGCCAAGGCGCCGAACTGCTCGGCGATGGGCGCATCGGAGATGTTTTCCACCGAGTCCAGGCGCAGGTTGACGACGTCCAGGGCCTCCAGGCCGAGGTGCCGGAGGTTGTCGTGGACCTGGGCCTTGAGGTCCGCGGGTTCCTGCGAGGGGATCCAGTCGCCGGTCTCGTCGCGGCGGGCGCCGACCTTGGTGACGATGTGCAGTCCGGCCGGGTAGGGGTGCAGGGCTTCCTTGATGAGTTCGTTGACGACGAACGGTCCGTAGTAGTCGCTGGTGTCGATGTGGGTGATGCCCAGCTCGACGGCTTCGCGCAGGACCGCCAGGGCCTGGTCGCGGTCCCTGGGGGGACCGAAGACGCCGGGGCCGGCCAACTGCATGGCGCCGTAGCCCATCCGGCTGAGGGCGAGGTCGGGGGCCAGGGTGAGGGTGCCGCCGGGAGCGCTGGTGGTCACGTCGTGCCTTTCGTCGGCTTCGCTGAGGCCGGGGCCGACGAATCGGATGCTCGTGGACAGCCCGGCGTGACTCCTAACTCTGGGGGAGCGGGGGTGGGGCGGGGCGGCACCCCGGTGTTCCTGGGCGTGGCAGGGACACCCCGGCTGATCGGCATCCTCGCCGAGTACAGCCCCGCAGGGGTGGACACGCCATGCCTGGCCTACTACACCCCGTTGATGCTCGGCGCCATCGACTTCGACAACCTTCAGAGATCACGGTGCCGGTGCCGGCACCGCTTCGCTGGCTGGGGCGATGGCTATCCGACGGTGTCCTGTCCGATCGCGCGGAGGACGTCGGCGAGCCAGACCAGGTGGTAGCCCACGATCCGGTCCGGGTCGGCGAGTAGGTGTTCAAGGTGGTGCCAGGACTCGGAGAGCTGCCCGATGGTGATCGTCTTCGGTTCGTTGGGGACGTCGTAGAGTTCGTCGCCGGGGACGGACCAGAAGTAGTCACGTTCGACGGCCACTGTGCTGCCGGCTGAGGCTTCGATGTGGTGCAGTGCCAGTTCGAAGGCGCGTCGGAGCTGATCGAGCGGGATCTGTAGAGGTTCGCTGTCCATGCGCTCATCTTTGTCGATCAGGGGCCGTGTCGGGTCCGGGCCCATGACGTCCGACCCTTGAGCGACGACGACGGAAGCTGCGGCCATCGGCCCCCAGGCTCACTCCTCGCCAACTGCCCCCAAGCGGGAGCGATGCAGGCCACGCCCTTCCGGGCGTGGCCTGCATCGTTCAGTCCGAGGCCCCGGGCCTGCTCTGCGGCTCAGCGCAGGCCGGTGAACAGGTCCTTCTCGGGCAGCGCCGCGCCGGTGGTGTCGAGGACCCGGACGAACGTCTCCACGCCCATCAGTTCGGTGAACCGCTCCCGGCCCATCTTCAGGAAGAAGATGTTCTCGCCCTGGCTGGCGTGCGCGAGCAGCGCGTCGTACTTCTGCCCGCCGAAGGCGGTGGCGTCCACCCAGGTGGTGATCTCCTCGTCGGGCAGCCCGATCGGGGGCAGCTCCATGGCCTCCCCGGTGGGCTCCGGGTTGTCCCCGTCAGCGCTGTCAGCCGCGGTGTCCCCGTCGGTGCCGAACTCGCGCATGAGCTCGCCGAAGCGCTGCATCATCGAGTGCGGCGCCGTCGTCCAGTACACCTTGGGCGTCAGGGCGGCCTGGGTGAGGGCGGCCATGGTGATGCGGTTGGCCTGGATGTGGTCGGGGTGGCCGTAGAAGCCGTTCTCGTCGTAGGTCACGACGACGTCGGGCCGGTAGCGGAGCATCAGGTCGGCGAGCCGGGCGGCGCCGTCGGCGACGGGGGTGCTCCAGAACGATCCAGGAGCGTCGTTGGCGGGCCAGCCCATCATCCCGGAGTCGCCGTAGCCGAGCAGTTCGAGGTGGTCGACCCCGAGGATCCGGCAGCTGGCTTCGAGTTCCTGGCGGCGAAGTTCGGCGATGGCGGCGGGGTCGTGGCCCTCCTCGCCCGGCTTGGCGCCGCCGGGGCCGTCGCCGCAGGCGCCGTCGGTACAGGTGACGAGGACGGTGCGGATGCCCTCGGCGGCGTAGCGGGCGAGGACGCCGCCGGTCGAGGTGGCCTCGTCGTCGGGGTGGGCGTGGACTGCCATCAGCGTCAGGGGCCGGTCGGCCATGGGTGTCGTCCTCCGGTCGGTCGGTCGGGTGTTCGTCTCCCAGTCTGCGCCAGCGCCTCGGGCGGCTCGGGCCCGGGGGTGGTCGAGGCCGCCGGGCATCCCGGTGGGGGGCGGTGTGCTCGGCCTCCCGGCCGCCACGCGGGGCTTCCGGGCGTGGCCGCCGGCGGTCAGCCCCCGGCGCAGCCGCCGTTGCGGCAGTCGCGCCAGGGGCCCCAGGCACCGCCCGGGGCCTGCTCGGAGATCTCGGCGGACAACGAGGGGCCGTTCCACATGTGCGCGAGCACCGTCAGCCTCCCGTCGGCCGCCTCGGTGACGGAGGAGGGGGTGGCCACCGCCTCCGACAGCGGACCGGTGCCCAGGTTGGTCCAGGAGCCCCAGATGCCGGGGGTGCTCTGCTCGTTGACGTACAACTGCGGGCTGCTCGAACCCTGGTAGACCTCGAAGAAGGCCAGCGCGCCGTCCGCCCGCTGGAAGGCCACCGGCACCCCGAAGAACCTCGGCACCAGCCCCCCGGCGGGGCCGAAGGGCTCGGGCGCCGACCACGGCCCGTCCGGGCCCGCCTGGTGCATCCGTACCAGGACCGACGACTGGTACCCGATGGTGAACACCTCCAGGGCGCCGTCGGCGTCCGCGGCGGCGGTGAGCACCTGGTTCCGGTAGCTGAGGCTCATGCCGTTGACCTGGCTCCAGGCGCCGAACGGGCCACCGGAGGACGACTGCGTCCGGTACCAGATGGTCCCGCCGGTGCCGTCGGCGGTCGAGAAGACCGCGAACCGCGCCTGGGTGCCGTCGGGACGGGTGACCGTGGTGGACTGCCCCTCGGTGCCCGGGGGCGTGGTGGTGTCCCGGGGCCGGTCCGCCGTCGACGACACGGTCGCCGGTGCCTGTACGGAGGTCGGGGCCTGGGCCTGGGCGGATGGCGCGAGGAGGCCGACTGCGCCGATGAGTGCGGCGCAGACGGTCGCCGCCGCCGTGCATCGCCGTGCGCTCTTGGGCATGGCTGGTCCCTGCCTTCCGATCGGTCTGCGGGGCCCGGCCGGGCAGTGGCGCGGGCCGTCGGCCATCCTGCCCACCGGGGCGGCCGGTACGGGCGCCCACGCCCGGAAATGGCCGGAACACACGGGCGGGCCGCCGGGCCTGCGCGAGGCGGCCCGCAGCTCCTGGTGACGGCGCGCTGCAGCAGGGACCGACCTGAACGGCCGTCAGGAGAGCGGGATCGGATCCCGCCAGATGTCCAGCGGAACGGCGCGGACCGCGCGTCCGTCCCCGTCGAGGATCCGGCCCATCCGCTTCACGGTGCGCAGCGACACGCGGCGCTCGGCCACCCGCAGGTCGGGGAACCTGCGGGCGAGAGCGGTTTCCAGCCGCTGGACGTCGGCGAGGGAGCGCTGCCAGACGGAGAGCAGGAGGTTGTGCGGGCCGGTGACGGACACGCACAGCCGGACCTCGGGGAGTCTGGCGAGCTGGGGGCCGACCTCGTCGAGCCGCTCCGGGGGGAGGTCGGCCCGGAAGGTCGCCAGGACCGGCCGGCCGGCGTCGCGGGCGGCGATCTCGCAGCGGAAGCGGATCGCGTCGGAGGCGGCCAGCCGGTCGAGGCGCCGGCGCAGCGTGGACGGGCTGAGCCCGGTGGCAGCGGCCAGCTCGGCTTGGCCGAGGCGGCCGTCGACACCCAGTCTGATGAGCAACTCCCGGTCTTCTTCCCGGACTTCGGCTCGTACGCCGGACGGCGTCCCGTAGCCCGCCGGGTGATCGTCGTGCAGTTCCACGCGCTGGGCCTGGTCCAGCGAGTCCAGTCGCCAGCGGATCCCCTCGGCGTAGAAGCCGGTTGCCAGGTGGACGCGGACGGCGTTGACCCCGGGGAGTGGGCCGAGCCGTTCGGCGGTGTACCGGGAGACCGTCGCCAGGTCGGTGAAGGCCACGGTGACGACGAGGTCGCAGCCCTGGGCGACGTGTTCGATGCTCATCACGTGCGGGTCCTCGGCCAGTTCGTCGGCGATCTGCCGGAGCCGGCCGGGAGCGCAGTCGAGGTCGAGGTAGGCGACGCACCCGCGGTCCTCGGGGTGCGGCAGACCGTAGGCGGTCACCCAGGCGATCCCGGCCTGCGAGAGTCGGCGCCAGCGGCGGGCGGCGGTGACCGGGCTGATCCCGAGGGTCTGGCCGAGCAGCGACCAGGGTGCGCGGGGCCGCAACTGCAGCGCGTTCACCAGGGCGAGGTCCAGCTCGTCCACCGTCACCTCGGCGCCGGTCGTCGCGGTGCCGGTCACCTCGGTGCCGGTCGTCGCGGTGTCGGGCATCTCGGAGCCGGTCACCGTCGGCTGCCGGTGGATTCGTTCATCGAAGGGCCTCCTGGTGGCGTGATCCTGCGAAATCGCGGGCAAATCCCGCCGCGAGATCCAGAATCACGGAACAAGATCGCTCTGCACAAGTTCCCGCCACGCGCGGGATCGACGGAGGTGCCCGTGTCCCTGCACGACGACGCTCTCGCTCTGGCCCCGGACCTGGTCCGGCTGCGCCACGACCTGCACCGGTTCCCCGAGTTGGGCCTGGCCCTGCCGCGCACCCAGGAGCGGGTGCTGCGGGCCCTGGACGGCCTGCCGCTGGAGGTGAGCCAGGGCTCGGCGCTGAGTTCGGTCACCGCGGTGCTGCGCGGCGGCCGACCGGGGCCGGCGGTGCTGCTGCGCGGGGACATGGACGGCCTGCCGGTCGCCGAGAAGGCCCCGCTGCCGTTCGCCGCCGACAACGGGGCCATGCACGCCTGCGGACACGATCTGCACACCACCATGCTCGCGGGTGCCGCACACCTGCTGGCCGCACGGCGGGAACAGCTCCACGGCGACGTGGTCTTCATGTTCCAGCCGGGCGAGGAGGGGTGGGACGGGGCCGGGGCCATGCTGGCCGAGGGCGTGCTCGACGCGGCAGGAAGGCGCCCGGTCGCCGCCTACGCCCTGCACGTGTCGTCGGCCATGCGGCACGGGGAGTTCGGCTCCCGGCGCGGGCCGATCATGGCCGCTTCCGCTGCGCTGAACGTCACCGTCCACGGTGCGGGCGGCCACGGTTCGGTGCCGCACCGGGCCAAGGACCCCATCCCGGCGGCCTGCGAGATGGTCACCGCCCTGCAGACCATGGTGACCCGCCGCTTCGACGTGTTCGATCCGGTGGTGGTCACCGTCGGGCTGATCCAGGCCGGCACCCAGCGCAACATCATCCCCGAGACCGCCTACTTCGAGGCGACCGTGCGCACCTTCTCCGCCGCGGCGCAGTCCAAGGTCGCCGACACCACGGTCGAGCTGGTCAGGGCCATCGCGGCCGCCCACGGCCTGCGGGCCGAGGTCGAGTTCCTTCCCCAGTACCCGGTGACCGTGACCGACGGGGCCGAGACCGACTTCCTGGCGGACACCGTCCGGGAGGTCTTCGGCGAGGAGCGCTTCCAGCCGATGCCGAACCCGATGACCGGGTCGGAGGACTTCTCCCGGGTCCTGGACGCCGTGCCGGGATCGCTCGTGTGGCTCGGCGCCGCCCCGAAGGGGACCGACCCCGACGACCTGCCGGTCAACCACTCGCCCTACGCGGAGTTCGACGACGCGGTGCTCCCCGACGGGGCCGCGCTCTACGCCGAACTCGCCACCCGCCGTCTCGCGGCCTGAGCCCGTACCGCCAAGGAAGGAACGATCAACCACATGACCGAACCGCGCGACGTGGTCGAGCAACAGCTCGCCGCCTACAACAGCCACGACATCGACGCCTTCGTCGCCACCTACGCCGAGGACATCACGATCCACCGGGCCGACGGCACCCGACTCCATGGCCGGCAGGCTCTGCGCGACAGGTACGCCGGACAGTTCGCCAAGGGCCGCTGCCGGGCGGAGATCGTGGGGCGGCTCAGCGAAGGCGACTGGGTGGTCGACCACGAAGTCGCCCACGGCCTGGCCGACGAGCCGGTCCGCGTCCTGGTGGCCTACCGGGTGCGCGAAGGCCTCATCGACCGCGTCGACTTCCTGAGCTGAACCAGCGCAACAGCGCAGGCCCGTACGGCGGCCGTCGCCGCCGTCGTACGGCCGGCCCGCGCCCCTCCGGTGAACGGCCGTCAGAGACCGGGGACGGCGTCCTTCGCAACGGTGTGCCAGTTGGTGACGATCGGCTTGTCGACCGGCGTGGTGCCGACGGCGATGCTGGCCGGGTTGGGGTCGGCGTTGCCGATGCCCACGATGACGTCGGTGAACTGGATTGCCTGGTTGGTGTTGGTGGTCTTCGTCATGATGCCCGCGTACGCGACCTTGGCGCCGCTCAGGGTGATCGGTTCACCGGTGGCCTGCTCGGCGTTGGCGGCCTCGATGCCGCGCGAGCCGAATGCGATGGTGGGGTGGGTCGCGGGGAGCGTGCAGGTGATGCCCGGCTTGGCCTTGGCCGTGATCAGGAGGTAGCCGCCGGCCTGGGATTCGGACTTCGCGCTGAGTGCGAGGTCGTTGGCGCCGCAGGCCTGACCGTAGCCGGTCTTGTCGGCGGCGGGGGCGGAGGCCGCGTCGGGCGACTTCGGCGTGGAGGACGACTTCGGCGTGGAGGGCGTCGTGGGCGCGGCGGCGGCCTTCGTCGGCGAGGCCCCGGTGGGTGCGGTCGCGGCCCCGGTGGGCGCGGCGGCGGTGGCGGCGGGGCTGGCGGCGGTGGAGCCCGTGTCGCTGTTGTCCGGCCCGCAGGCCGTCGCGGTGGCGGCGAGCGCCGCGACGGCGGCGGCGGTGAGGGCGAGGCGGCGCGTGCGCATGAGGTCTCCCGATGTCGTTCGACCGGTGAGGTTCACCGGGTGTGATCACCGTAGGCGAGGGTCGTTCACAGGCAGGTGCGGGAAGTATCCCGATCCTGTCCCAGAAACCGATGGGCCTCGTCCGCCGGACAGTTGACGAGGTGTGCCCGGCCGAAGCCGGAGAGCGCTGCGTGCGGGCCGCAGCCTCAGACACCGTCCTTGTGGCCGTTCGCGACGAGCAGTTGCTCCATGCTCCTGTGGGCGGGGGCGGCCTCGGTGTTGCTGTCGTCGTGGAACATCCTGAGGTACTGGACGAGGGCGCTCACGCACGTGTCCCGCCCGTCGTACTCCGCGTTGTCGACGAGTCGGCAGTCCTTCGAGATCTCCCTCATCTGCCCGCCGGGAGCGGTGTACACGGGGTGCCAGATCAGTTTCACGTCCGGGTTCAGCCGCTGGACCAGCCGTAGTTCCGGGACTTCCAGCCTGATCAGGATGCTCTCCGGAGCGTAGGCCCGTACGAAGATGTGCACGGGGCCGGTCGCGCGGGACACGAAGGCCTTGGACAGGACGCTCCACATCGGCCCCGTCAGCTTCCAGTCCGGGTGCAGCTCCAGGACGTTGAGCACGCTGCCGATCCGGGTCCGCCCCAGCGGCGTGTGGCCCTTCCGGTACGCGTAGTCGCTGGTCTCGATGCCGCCCGCCCACAGGGCCATGGTGGGCGTCTCGATCTCCAGGTGCTCGGCGATGAGCTTGACGAACTCCTGGTACCAGGAGTTAGAAGCCCGCAGCTCGCGCTGCTCCTGGCGGTCCTTCGTCTTCGCCACGGCCTCGTCGTTCAGCGCGCCCTGCGAGTCGACCCCGCCGAGCAGCAGCTGCCAGGCGGCGTCGGCCTGGGGCTGCGGAATGCCCGCGGCCTTCGTCAGCTCCTGGTACGGCCCCCACTCGGGGTGCTCGGCGGGCCTCGTGGCGTAGTGCTCGTCCAGGCCGCCCTTCTGGCGCTGCACCTGGCGTGTCACCGCGGCGTTCCCCACCTGCCGCTGAAGCGCGGCCAGGCCCGTGAGGCGTGCCCCGTGCCCGGCGGCGGCCGGCGCCGTAGTCTGCCGCTCCGCGGCTCTCCGTGTCTCGCGCACGCCCTCCCCACCCTTCCGGCCGCCCCCGCCGAGTCTACGGGCGGCGGGGTGGCGGGGCGAGGGCCGAAAGGGCAGACCCGGGGCCACGCCGGACCGGCGCGAGGTCGGCTCGACCCGCGCGGAACAGGGCGGATTCACCCGGGAGTTGATCGTCCCCGGTTCCCGCGAGGGCCTGGCCGCTGCCAACCCCGGACGCGACCCGTCCGACGATCCGCCTCCACTGTCGCGTCCCGACCACGTCAGGCCGCGTCGTAACCCGGCCGGGGCGGCGGCTGGCCCCGACAATCGGTGGGGCACACCCGGGCGCCTGTGCAAGGCGCGGTCCCCCATGTGGGGAGTTCCAAAGGAGGTTGTTCATGAGCAGGACGAAGAGGACCGGGACGACGACGCGGGGCGGCCGGGCCGCCGTGATCGGTGCGCTGGGCCTGGCCTCGGTGGCCCTGGCCGCCGGACCGGCGTTCGCCAAGGGCGACGTGGAGATCACGGCTCCGCACACGGCGCGGGTCGGCACGACCTTCACGGTCACGGGGCACGGGGACGACGACGGTGCCGCCTACCTCCAGGTGTGCCTGGAGGGCCGCAGCAGCGGTTCGACGTGGGAGCGGATGACCTGCGGCACCGTGGTCGAGACGGGCACCGAGGCGGAGGCCGTCGCGCACGTCAAGGCCGCACACAGCGGCGCCCTGGAGTACCGCGCGGCGCTGTTCGGCCTGACCGGCCCGGACGACCACCACCCCGTTCGCGAACGGACCTCCGAGCCGGTGACGGTGGAAGTCCGCTGAGACCGGCGGCGCGGCCGCCGCTCGGGGAATCGGCAGGCCGGAGGGCGCGGCTGCCCCCGCGTCCGGTTCGAGCGGTCGGATGAGCCGGTCGTGTGGGCATCCGCAGCTTCGCGGACGAGTTGGGTGAACCGGCGACCATCCGGGATCGGCCGGCGTTCTGGACGCAGACGAACAGCACGGGTCGGGTGGCGGGCGGCCGGTCAGTTCCGGAAGGAAACGGGGAGGTTGGCGTAGCCCCGGAAGGTGAGGCGGTCGCGGCGCACTGCCGGGCCGGCGCGCCGCATGGCGGGCAGGTGCTCCAGCAGCAACGGGAGTGCCAGTCGCGCCTCCGTACGGGCCAGCGCCGAGCCGAGGCGGTAGTGTGCGCCGGCGCCGAAGGAGAGCGACGGCTGGGCGTCCCGGAACGGGTCGAACCGGTCCGGGGCGGTGAAGTGCGCCGGATCGTGGTTTCCCGCCCCGAGGAGCAGCAGGATGTGGCTGCCCTTCTCGATGCTGCCGATGCCGTCGATCTCGATCGGCTCGGGTGCCCACCGGCTGGTGAGTTGCAGGGGCGCGTCGAAGCGTGACACCTCTTCGACGTACCGGTCGGTCAGGCCCGGGTCCGTGCGCAGCCGCGCGGCGAGGTCGGGGTGGTCCAGGAGGGCTCCCAGGCCGTTGCCGAGGAGGTTGGCGGAGGTCTCGAATCCCGCCAGCAGCAGGAACACCAGGTTCACGACGAGTTCGCGGGTGGACAGTTCGCTGCCGTCGCGGTCGTGCGCCAGTACCAGTGCGGTGATCAGGTCCTCGCCGGGTTCGGCACGTCGGAGCCGGGTCAGCTCGGTGACGTACGCTTCCAGTTCGAGGGCTGCGCGGTCGGCCGCGGTGGCAGGGCCGGCGGGACGCAACGGCTCCAGGACGGCGGTCGTCTCCTGGGCGCGCTCGCGCAACCACTGGTGTTCGCCGTCCGGGACACCGAGCAGTGTGCCGATGATCCGGATCGTCAGCGGGTAGGCGAACTCGGCCATGAGGTCCACGGCCTCGCCGTCGCGGCCGATCCGGGCCAGGTGGTCGGCGAGGGCGGTCGCCCGTGCGGTGACGACTTCCTCCAGTCGGTCGGTCCCGCGGGGTGAGAAGGCGTCTGCGGCGAGCCGTCGGACGCGGGCGTGGTCGGACCCGTTGGCCTTCATCATGGAGTCCGCGATCAGGCGTGCGGCGGCACCGTCCGGCCAGCCCCGGACTTCCAGTCGCGGGTCCCGCAGCAGTGCGTTGACGGCGTCGTACCCGGTCGCCGCGTAGAACCCCGGTCGCAGGCGCACCACTGGCCCGTGGGACCGGAGGGCGGCGTACGCGGGATAGGGGTTCTGGCGGCCGGTGGGTGACGCCAGGTACTGGAATGCCTCGCCGGGCAGCATGCCGGGATTCCTCACGTAGGGATCGGGTTTCTGGGTCGAGCGAGTGCCGTGAACGCCCTGGGCTCAGGAGTACTGGATCAGCTGGAGCCGTGGCGGCATCGTCCAGTCGTGGGGTTCGAAGGCGATGCGGGTGAGCGGCGCGGTGGCGGCGGCATCGGTCATGATCCCTTCCAGGGCGTCCTGTTGGCCTGGTTCGAGGAACCCCCAGAACAGGCTGTGCCAGACCACCGTGCGCACCGACGGATCGGCCGGCGTCGCCAGCTCGCGCCGCAGCCACCCGACCGCATCCGCCTGTTCCACCCGGACCGGGGTGCGGGCGGCGAGGTCGAGCGCGTCGTCGAGGGCGGCTCGCAGGAAGGTGTGCTCGAAGGGCAGGTAGCTCCGTACGGTCTGCACGTCGGCCGGATCGGCGGGGTCGCGGGGACGCAGGTCGCAGCCCGCGCGCGCCACGATCCGGATGCTTCCGGGGTTCGGACCGTGGGCGGGCAGCCGGACCGTTGAGGCGGGGTCGCCCCACTCCCAGCCGGGCCCGAACCACCGGTAGCGGTCGATCAGCAGGTTGAGTCCGGCGCAGGCGCCGAGTTCGAGCAGTCGGATCCGCGGGGCCCGCACCAGTGCGAGCCCGTGCAGCAGTGTCGCGGCCCGGACGGGCTCGTGCTGCTGCACCGGGTTGTCGAGCGCGGTGGCGATCTCGGCGGGGTGGTCGGCGATCGCCGTGACGAAGAGGTTCCACGACCGGTCGGTGCCGCGCGGTTCGATTCCGTCCGCCGCACTCGACTCGGCCAGGTGCGCGGTCAGTCGGGGAAGCCGCCCGGCGGTCAGCAGGCCCTGGACCCCGGCCATGGCGCGGATGGTGAACAGGGGCGCGCCGGCCTGTGGGTGCCGTCCGATCAGGCGGGTCACCGGCCCGCCGCGCTCGACGTCGTCGGCGAGCCTGGCGAGCAGCCCCGATGCGAAGGGAGCGGCCCCGGCGGACCGTGCGGCCATCGACCGCAGCAGCTCCGGTCGGTCGATCAACTCGCGCACGGGGACACTCCGTTCGGCACTGTTCGGGCGGAGGTGTGGACCAGACCGTGCAGCAGCTCCCGGCTCGATGCCCTCCCGGCGACGTTCTCGTGCTCCCGTGCCGCGCGGCCCGCTGCTCATCGCCGAACCGCGATG